>VBGO01000363.1 GCA_005882525.1 Chloroflexota bacterium | reverse complement strand
ACTGCGCCGGATGGCGGACGTAGACCGCCCGGCTCCCTAACGTCTCGGCGGCGATCCGACCTACACCTACCAGCAACCGCGGCTGATGGATGTCAACCAGGCGTTCGGCGAAGACGACGCCGGCGGTCACCTCGCCTCGCGTTGGGCGCCGGTTGGATAGCGGCTCGCCCGGCAGGTAGGGGTGGGTGGGCAGCGTGTTCCAGAGGATGACGCGTCGCTCGGCACCGAACTCTTCAAGCACACCGTGGACGATCGTCCCCGAAGGCTCCTTCCTCGGTCGCGGACGGCGACTCGACCGCCGGTATGGACCGCCCCAGCGCAACAGGTCGTACTCGCTGGTAAACGCGATGCCCGACCAGCGCATCCCCTGGTAGCCGGCCGCCTCGCCGACTGCCAGGACATCGGCGTCCCGGCGCTCGTCGAGGTAATGCCGCAAGTTCGCCAGCCTGATCTCAGCCGCTCGCGGGACGTCGTCCGGTCCCACGTCATGGAATTGGTTCAAGGTGGCGCCGATGGTGGCGCGCGACAGATCCTGGAGCAGCGCCTCGATCGCGGCGCCCTTGTTACGATCGGCCAATGGTCGTGACCGTACTGGCAATTGGTGACATCATCGGCCGCCCCGGGCGGGAGGCGGTCGCGCGTCTACTGCCCCAGCTCCGCCGCGAGTTCTCCATCGACCTAGTCGTCGCCAACGGGGAGAATGCCGCGGGCGGCTTCGGCCTGACGCCGAAGATCGCGGACGACCTGTTCAGCCTGGGGATCGACGTGCTGACCTCCGGCAACCACATCTGGGACCAGCGCGAGATGATGACCGGTTTCGAGGACAACCGGCCGATCCTGCGCCCCCACAACTATCCGTCGGGCGCGCCAGGACGGGGGTGGTTTTGTTACGACCTGGGGGAGAAGGGCCAGGTCCTGATCGGCAACGTGCAGGGTCAGCTCTTCATGCCGCCGATCGACTCCGCCTTCAGAGCCGCCGACGAGATTCTTCGCCAGGGAAGTGGGACCAAGCTGCGCCTGATCGACGTTCACGCCGAGGCCACCTCGGAGAAGATCGCCCTCGGCTGGTATCTCGACGGCCGGGCGAGCTTCGTCTTCGGGACCCACACGCATGTTCCCACCGCCGACGCTCGCCTGTTTCCGGGTGGCACCGCCTTCGTCGCCGATCTCGGCATGGTGGGGGCGAGGGACTCGGTGATCGGCATGGACCGGGAAGCCAGCCTGCAGCGCTTCCTGACCGGGGTACCGTACCGCTTCAAAGTGGCCGAAGGACCGATCCAATTCAACTCGGTGCTGGTCGGGATCGATGCCCTTTCGGGCAAGGCGGCCGCCATCGAACGGCTGGATCGCCTGGTTGAGGTTGGCTAGCGGCTTGACGACCCCTGCACTTGGGGTTAAGGTGTCGAGGGGCAATCAAACGTTCGGTCATCGATCGATAGAATAGATGGACACTCTGGAAACCACACCGCCATCGAACGGCTCGACAGGGGAGAAGACACTTTCCGCCAGCCCGGCTGCCGGTGTCCCCCGCACGGCGCGGGCCGCGATTGAGATCTTGAAGGTGTCGGCCACCTCGAAACCGGTCGCGGTTGCCGGGGCGATCGCCGGGGTGGTCCGCAGCCAGACCCGGGTCGAAGTCCAGGCGATCGGCGCCGGGGCGATCAACCAGGCCGTCAAAGCAATCGCGATCTCGCGTGGCTACGTCGCCGCCGGCGGGATCGATCTGGTCTGTATCCCGTCCTTCATCGACATCTCGATTGACGGTGAGGAGCGGACCGGGATCCGTCTGCTGGTCGAGTCCCGCTAAACTCGGTCGATGCCTGAATCGACCGCTCCCCCCCGGCTCCGGCTTCCCGGTGCGCCGCTAACCTTCGAGCCGCACGCCTTCTCACGACCGCGTCGCAACGGACGCAAGCGTCCGCCCTCGGGCGAGCGGTTTCATCTCTGGGTGAGCGGCTGCCAGATGAACGAGTCGGACGCCGACTACCTGTCCCAGGGCCTGACGGCCGCCGGCTTTCGCGCCGTTACCGACCTGGACCAGGCGGACCTCGCCATCCTGGTGACCTGTTGCGTACGGCAGAACGCCGAGCAGAAAGCCTACGGAAAATTCCGCGAGCTGGGAGCCTGGAAACGCGCCCGCCCGGGTCGTGCCATCGCCATGACCGGCTGCATGGCGAACAAAGAAAAGGACCGCCTCTACGAGCGGCTGCCCGACCTCGATTATCGGTTCGACATGCGCCAGTACGAGGCCTTCATCGACGACCTGCAGGGTGAGTACGAGACGGACCCGGCGCAGACGGGCGGCGCAGTCCTGCAGCATGGACTGACCGCCTACGTGCCGGTGATCTTCGGCTGCAACGAAGTCTGCAGTTTCTGCATTGTGCCGTTCGTCCGCGGAACCGAGCGCAGCCGGCCGCTGGACGACGTGGTGGAGGACGTGCGCCGGTTTGCCAACCAGGGCGTGCGGGAGGTGACCCTGCTCGGTCAGACAGTCAACTCCTACCGCGACCCGGAGACGAAGGCGGGGCTGTCGACGTTGCTGGAAGCGGTCGAGCGGGTGCCGGGGATCTGGCGGGTGCGCTTCCTGACCTCGCACCCGCGCCACGTCCACGACGACTTGCTCTTCGCCATCCGTGACCTGCCCCGGGTGTCCGAGCACCTTCACCTGCCCTTCCAGTCCGGGGACGACGCCATTTTGAAGCAGATGCGCCGCCGCTACACGATCGACGAGTACCGCGCGATCATCGCGCACGCTCGCGCCACGATTCCGGAGCTGTCCGTCTCGACCGACGTCATCGTGGGCTACCCGGGCGAGACCGAGGAGCAGTTCCAGCGCACCCTCAGCCTGCTGGAGGAGATCAAATTCGATGTCGTCCACATCCAGGGCTTCTCGCCGCGGCCCCGGACCACGGCCGCGCGCCAGCCCGACGACGTCGCCCCTGCCGAGAAGAAACGCCGGATCAACGTGTTGCTCGAGGCCCAGCGGCGGATCGCGGAGGAGGCCAACCGGCGCTGGCTGGGCAGGACGGTCGAGGTACTGCTCGAGCGGGCGGAGGGCTCGGAGGTCAGCGGAAGAACCCGCCAGAACAAAGTCGTCGTGGGCGTCGCGCCCTTGGGCGCCGAGCCCGGCACCGTCCGCCGGGTCCATGTCGAGCAGGCCAACGCCTGGCAGCTTCGCGGCCAGGTGCTCAACTAGGCGACGCTCTGAAGCCGGTCCCCGTCCTCGAACAGTACGAGCGGATCAAGCGTGAGCACCCGGACGCCGTCGTGCTCTTCCGCCTGGGTGACTTCTATGAGACCTTCGGCGACGATGCCGAGCGCGCGGCCCCGATCTTAGGCATCACGCTCACCTCGCGCGAGCTCGGCAAAGGGCAGCGGCTACCCATGGCCGGCGTGCCCTACCATGCCTTCGAAAGCTACGTCGGGAAGCTGCTCAAGGCCGGCGTCAAGGTCGCCCTCTGCGACCAGGTCGAGCCGGCCGGCGCCGCCCGCGGCCTGGTGCGGCGAGAGGTGGTCCGGGTGCTGACCCCCGGCACCGTGGTGGAGGATAGCTACCTCGAAGGCGGCGGCGCCAACTATGCGGTCGCGGTTTGCCTGCGGTCGCATTACCACGGCATCGCGGCCCTGGATTGTTCCACCGGCGAGCTCGCGCTGCTCCGGGTCGAGCCCACCGATGAGGCGCTTGGTGACGAACTGACCCGGCTCCACCCGGCCGAGTTGATCGTTTCGGAAAGTGACCGGCCACGCATGCTCGCGCTGGCCGGGAGGACACCGGTGAGCTGGGTGGATCCGCAGGATTTCGACGCCCGCGCCGCGGTCGATCGCCTGCTGGCCCTGCTCGGTGTCGAAACCCTGGCCGCCTTTGGTTGCGATGAATGGCCGGAAGCCCTGGCCGCCGCCCACGCCTTGTTGCGACACGCCGAGCGGTCACACCTGCGCCTCGAAGCCGGGCTACTCCGGCTGCATGCCCAGCATCCGCGGGCTTACATGCACCTCGACCCCGCGACCCGGCGCAGCCTGGGGCTGGCGGTCGACCGCTCCGCGTCGGGCGACGATCTCGCCGGCCTAATGGTGCGCGAGGCGACCACCACGATGGGCGCCCGGACGCTTCGGCGCTGGCTCGGTCAGCCGCTGCGCGACCGGGAGCCGCTCGAGGAGCGGCTGGGCCGGGTGACCCAGCTCGTTCAGGATCCGCTCCCCCGAGGCCAGTTGCAGAGCGAACTGCGCGGGATGCCGGACCTGGAGCGGATCGCCGCCCGGACCGGGCAGGGGCTCGCCACCCCGCGCGACCTGCGTGCGCTGCTCGAGGCTCTCATGGCGTTGCCGGCCATCCGAGCGATCGCCGCCCGCTGGCCGGAACTGGCCGGCCCGACGCCGTCAACATCGCAAGACGGGATTCGCGATCTCCTATCGGCGGCACTGGTCGACGACGTGCCGGCGACGCTGCGGGAGGGCGGTGTCTTCAAGGCCGGGTTCGATGCCGAGCTCGACGCTCTTCGCGACGGCTCGAAGGCCGCCCGCGAGTGGATCGCCGGCCTGGAACAGACCGAGCGTCAGCGGACCGGTATCCGGTCGCTGAAGGTCGGCTTCAACCAGGTGTTCGGCTACTACCTCGAGATCAGCCACGCGAACCGTGAGGCGATCCCTGCCGAGTACGTTCGCAAACAGACGCTCGTCAACGGCGAGCGCTACGTCACACCCGAGCTCAAGGAGAAGGAAACGTTGGTCCTCAACGCCAGGAGCGCGACGGTCGCCCGCGAGCAGACGCTGTTCGGCGAGCTGTGCCGGCGGATCACTGCGGCCGGGAAAGACCTGCTGGACACCGCCGCCTGGCTGGCCGAACTGGATGCGCTGGCGGCGCTGGGCAGCGCGGCGGCCCAGCAGCGCTGGGTGCGGCCCTCGTTTCGCGATGAGCCGGGCTGCGAGATCATCGGCGGCCGCCACCCGCTCGTGGAGGCGGCGCTGGGGCCCGGACGCTTCGTCCCCAACGACCTGCGGCTGGATCCGGTCGATCAGCAAGTCGTGCTGCTCAGCGGGCCGAACATGGCGGGGAAGTCCACCTATCTGCGGCAGGCCGGCATCATCGTCCTGCTGGCCCAGGTGGGCAGCTTCGTCCCGGCGGAGCGGGCCGTCATCGGCCTCTGCGACCGGATCTTCACCCGTGTCGGCGCCCACGATGAGCTGGCAAAGGGCTTGTCGACCTTCATGGTCGAGATGGTCGAGACCGCGCATATCCTGGCGCACGCCACACCGCGCAGCCTGCTGATCTTCGACGAGGTGGGCCGCGGCACCAGCACTTACGACGGGGTGAGCATCGCCCAGGCAATCCTCGAATACCTTCACGATGCGCCGCAGCTCCGCTCGTTGACGCTGTTCGCGACCCATTATCACGAGCTGACCGCGCTGGCGCAGCGCCTTCCGCGGCTGCGCAACTTCCGCATGGAAGTCCGCGAAGAAGGCGAGCGCGTCATCTTCCTGCACCAGGTGGTCGAGGGCGGCGCGGACCGCAGCTACGGCATCCATGTCGCCGAGCTGGCCGGGCTTCCCCGCCAGGTGGTCGTGCGCGCCCGCCAGGTGCTGTCGGACCTGGAGGGTCTACGGCCGCTGGAGCGGCCGGATCCGAATGCTCAACTGAGCCTTCCGCTCGATCATCCGGTGGTCAGCGAGCTCAAGCAGCTCGACCTGGAGCGTCTGTCGCCGCGAGAAGCGCTGGAGAAGCTCTTTGCCTGGCAGGGTCAGCATGCCGCGCACTGACACCGGCATCGAGCCCGCTCGGATCACGATCCTGCCGTCGTCGGTCGCCGATGGCATCGCCGCCGGGGAGGTGGTGGATCGGCCGGCAGCGGTCGTCAAGGAGCTGGCCGAGAACGCGATCGATGCCGGTGCGACGCGAATCCATATTCGAGTCGAGGCCGCTGGGCAGGGCCTGATCGAGGCGGTCGACGACGGCCAGGGGATGAACCCGGCCGACTTACCGGTGGCGTTTCAGCGTCACGCGACGAGCAAGCTACGCTCGCTCGAGGATCTGCGAACGATCCGCACCCTCGGCTTTCGCGGCGAGGCGCTGGCGAGTATTGCCGCGGTCGCCGACGTCGAAGCTGTAAGCCGGAGCCGGAGTGGGGGAGAAGGGTTCCGGGTCCGCATCCAGGGCGCGGAGCTCATCGCCGCTGAGCCGGCAGGCTGTCCGGCCGGCACGCGAGTCAGCGTCCAGCAACTCTTCTTCAACACACCGGCCCGCTTGAAATTCCTCAAGCAACCGGCGACCGAAAATGCCATCATCAGCCGGCTGGTCGGTGAGCTCGCCCTCGGGAATCCGACGATCGCGTTTCGCCTGGACGTCGACCGGCGGCGGGTGCTCGAGACATCCGGAACCGGTGACCTGCGGGCGACGTTCGCGGCGGTCTACGACAGCCAGATGGCGACGGCGATGCTGGCCGTCGAGGAGTCAACCGTGCGCGGGCTGATCAGCCCACCCGCCCTGCATCGGGGCACTCGGGATCACGTGGTCATCCTTGTCAATGGGCGGCGCATTCACCACCGCAACCTCGCCTTCGCCGTCGAACAGGCCTATCGCGGACTGCGCGAGCCCGATCGTTTTCCACTGGCCGTGCTGGACCTGCTGGTCGACCCCGGCGAGGTCGACGTCAATGTCCATCCCACCAAGCGTGAGGTCCGCTTCCGGAATGAGGGGGCCGTCTTCGCGGCCGTCGAGCGCGCCTGCTACCGGGCCCTTCGGCAAAGCCCGCTCTACGAGCTGCAGCCATCCGGTACCGGGCCGCTCCTCGAGCTTCGCGAAACCGCGGTGCTGTCGGGCGTGCCGGTCGGCCCCCACCCAGAAGCTCCCCGGCAAGAGGGGAGGGAGATTGACGGCCCGCGGTTGCCGGCGCTCGAGTACATCGGACAGCTACTGCACGGGTACCTGGTCGCGGAAGCCCCGGCCGCGATCGTCCTGATCGACCAGCACGCCGCCCACGAGCGGGTGCTGTTCGACCGGATCCTGCATCGCCTCGAGCGCGGGCAGCCATCCAGCCAGCTCCTCCTGATCCCGCCTGTGCTGGACCTGACGCCCGGCCAGCTGGCAGCCTTCGAGGAACACGAGGCGTGGCTGGCGACGCTCGGCTTCGAGGCTGAGCGCTTCGGGCCGCACGCCATCCGCCTTCGGGCGGCACCGGCGGACATGCCGGAAGGCCGGGCGGCGCGCGTCCTCGAGTTGGTGCTCACCGACCTGCTCGGCGAGCGAACGCCGGACCGCCGGCTCCGCGACTCGGCGGCGCTGCTCGCGTGCCACAGCGCGGTTCGCTTCGGCGACGCGATGACGCCGGAATCCGCGCGTCAACTGCTGAGCTCGCTGGCCGTGACCGCGGAGCCGATCAGCTGCCCGCACGGGCGGCCCACCACCTTGATCCTGCCGGATGACCAGCTGAGGCGGCTGTTCAAACGGCCCTAACCAATCTCCGGGTGGTGGCGATCGTCGGGCCAACGGCCAGCGGCAAGACCGAGTTGGCGATCACAGTCGCCGAGCGGCTCGGCGGCGAGCTCGTCTCAGTGGACTCCCGCCAGGTCTTCCGGCACTGCGACATCGGCACCAACAAACCGACGGCGGCAGAGCTGCGTGGGCTGTCCTGCCACGCCATCGATGTCGTCGACCCGGGCGAGCCATTCACCGCTGCCGACTACCAGCGGGTGGCGCTACGGGCGATCGGGGAGATCGCCGAGCGCGGCAAGCTCCCCGTCCTCCAGGGTGGAACCGGTCTCTACCTCCGGGCGCTGCTCGACGGGTGGAACCTGGGCGACGCCCCACCGGACCCGGCGCTGCGAGCGCAGCTCGAGCAGCGGCTCGAT
>VBGO01000377.1 GCA_005882525.1 Chloroflexota bacterium | reverse complement strand
ACGCTCGACACAATCCGGCAGGACTTCGTACGTACCGCTTGGGCCAAGGGCTTGCCTGAGCGGCTCGTCGTGATCAGACACATCTTGAAGAACTCGCTGATCCCGGTGGTCACGACCCTCGGGCCGACGTTTGCGTTCCTGGTCACCGGCTCCGTGATCGTCGAGACCGTGTTCAGCATCCCCGGGATCGGCCGCGCATTCGTCGTCGCCATCGAGTCGCGCGACTACCCGATGATCCTCGGCACCACCGTGCTCTTCTCGCTGGTCATCGCGGTCGCGAACCTCGTCGTCGACGTCGCCTACGTGTTCATCGATCCTCGTGTGAGGCTGACCTAGGTGGCCGTCCCCGCAGCGACCGTCGAGCAGCTGAGCCAGTGGGAGGTCCCGGAACAGCAGATCGGCCTGTGGAGCGATGCCGCCCAGCGCTTCCGTCGTAATCGGCTGGCCATCGCCGGCGCAGTCCTCGTCGTCCTGCTGATCCTGATCGCTTTCGGTTCGCCGCTGCTCGTGCAGCTCGGCATCATTCACGACCCGCTGAAGCAAAACGTCGAGTTCATCGAATCCGGCCCGGGCCAGAACGGCTACCTTTTCGGCTCTGACGAGCTCGGCCGGGACACCCTGAGCCGCCTGCTGTTCGGCAGCAGAATCTCGCTGGCGGTCGGCATCTTCGTCCAGGGCATCATCCTGCCCATCGGCCTCTTGATCGGCTTGACCGCGGGTTACTTCGGCGGCCGCGTCGACAACCTGCTGATGCGCTTCACCGACGTTTGGTACGCGTTTCCCGACCTGCTCTTCGTGCTCGTGGTGGTCTCGGTCTTCGGACCGAGCCTGCTGACGATCTTCGGCGCGATCGCGCTTGTGAACTGGGTCGGACTCGCTCGGCTGGTTCGCGGGCAGGTGCTGTCCATCAAGGAGAAGGAGTTCATCGAGGCCGCGCGCTCGTCGGGATCATCGCCGCCGAAGCTGATTCTCAAGCACCTGCTGCCCAACTCTCTGGGCCCGATCATCGTCACCCTGACGTTTGGCATCCCGAACGCCATCTTCCTCGAGGCGGTGCTGAGCTTCCTGGGCGTCGGCATCCAGCCGCCCACGCCGACGTGGGGCCAGATGGTGTTCGACGGCTACGAGGCGATCTACGCCAACCCCTCGTCGGTGGTGTTCCCCGCGCTGGCGATCGGCTTCACGTTGCTTGCTTTCTCCTTCGTCGGCGACGGCCTGCGGGACGCCCTCGACCCGCGAATGCGCCGCTAGCCCTGTAGAGTTCTGCAGCCAGATTGGCACAGACGCTGCTTCAGGTCGAAGACCTGCATACCCAGTTCTACACGTCACGCGGAGTGGTCCGGGCCGTTGACGGGGTCACGCTCCATGTCGACGCCGGCGAGACGGTCGGCGTCGTCGGCGAGTCCGGATGCGGCAAGACGATGACCGCACTCTCGATCCTCCGTCTGGTGCCGGATCCGGGCCGGATCACATCGGGCAGGATCCTGTTTGCCGGCAAGAACGTCACGAAGATGACCGATGACGAGATCCGCGACTTCCGCGGCAACGACGTCGCCATGATCTTCCAGGACCCGATGACGTCGCTGAATCCGGTGACCAAGATCGGGAGCCAGATCGAAGAGGCGATGACGGCGCATCAGCGGTTCACGCAGGCTCTCGCCCGGGGGCGAGTCGTGGAGCTGCTGAAGCGGGTTCGCGTGCCCGCCGCCGAGTCACGGGTCAAGGACTATCCACACCAGTTCTCGGGCGGCATGCGCCAGCGCGCCATGATCGCCATGGGCCTCTCCAACGAGCCGTCGCTGCTGATCGCCGACGAGCCGACCACCGCGCTCGACGTCACCGTGCAGGCTCAGATCATCCAGCTCATGAAGCAGCTGAACCGCGAGCTCGGCACGGCGATGATGTTGATCACGCACAACATGGCTCTGGTCGCCAGCCTTTGCCAGCGGATCATCGTGATGTACGCCGGCAGGATCGTCGAAGAGGGGCCGGTCGACCAGATCTTCAAGAGCCCGCAGCATCCCTACACGTGGTCGCTCCTTCGCTCGGTGCCCCGCGTGGACGAGGCTCGCAAGGAGCGGCTGGTTTCGATCCGCGGCCTCCCGCCCGACCTGTTGAACCCGCCGCCAGGGTGCAAATTTCACCCACGCTGCCCGTTCGTGATCGACAAGTGCAAGGTCGATCCTGAGCCGAACCTTGGCGAGGTCGACGTCAACCAGGTAGCGCGCTGTTGGGTGCTCATGAGGAACGTGAAGGATGAAAGCCTCGAGGCGGCCAAGACGAGCGCCCTGTCGAAAGAGGCGGCCGAGAAGCTGAAGGCCCCGGTGGCGGAGGTGGGGGGCGGTGCAGGCGGCTGAGAGGACGCCGGTCACGGCGGTCAAGGCGGACCCGGTGCTCTTGCGCATCAACGGGGCCGTCAAGCACTTCCCGATCAGCGGCTTCGGAGGCCTCTCGGTGCGCGCGGTGGACGGCGTCGACCTCCAGATCAACCGGGGCGAGACGCTGGGGCTCGTCGGGGAGTCCGGCTGCGGCAAGTCGACGCTCGCGCGCCTCGTTACGGGTCTCCTGCCGGCCACCGCCGGGTCGATCATCTTCGATGGTCAGGACCTCACCAAGCTGCACGGCGGCCGCCTGCGCCGGGTGCGGCGAAAGATGCAGATGATCTTTCAGGACCCGTTTGCCTCGCTCGACCCCCGGATGACGGTGGGCGACATAATCCAGGAGCCGCTCGACAACTTCGCCATCGGCACGGTGCGCGACCGCCGCCGGCGTGTCCAGGAGCTGCTTCGCCTTGTCGGCTTGAACCCCAACTTCACAAACCGGTACCCGCATGAGTTCTCGGGTGGCCAGCGACAGCGCATCGGCATCGCCCGGGCGCTCGCCGTGAACCCGTCTTTCATCGTGTGCGACGAACCGGTCTCGGCGCTGGACGTTTCGATCCAGGCCCAGATCATCAACCTGCTGCAGGACCTGCAGCGGGAGTTCGACCTGACGTATCTCTTCATCGCGCATGACCTTGCCGTTGTCCGACACCTGTCAGACCGGATCGCGGTGATGTATCTCGGCAAGGTCGTGGAGACCGCCGACCGGAACGACATCTACGACCGGCCCCAGCACCCGTACACCAAGGCCCTGCTGAGCTCGATCCCGGTGCCGGACCCGATCGTGGAGAAGGAGCGGGCGCCGATCACACTCAAGGGAGAGATTCCGTCACCGGTCAACCCGCCGTCCGGATGCAGGTTCCACACGCGCTGCCCGATCGCGCGGGTGCCCGGGGTCTGCAGCGAGGTCGAGCCGCCGCTCGAGGCGCACGGCGCGCCGGACCAGATCGCCGCGTGCCACTTCGCCGGGCAGGCCTAGCTCCCTGCTGTTGGCTCGGTGACCTTGAACACCCGGTAGCCCTTCTTCGACTTCAGGCGCGCGACGGTCCAACCCTGCCCCCGCATCCAGGACGCCAGCGAGTCCGCGCCCAGGTTTCGCTGCACGACAAGGTAGGCCGCGCGGCCGGGCGTCAGCCGCGGCAGCCACTCCAGGAGCAGCCGGTGCAGCGGCGCCTTCCCGACCCGTACCGGCGGGTTGGAGTAGATGGCGTCGAACTGAAGCT
>VBGO01000376.1 GCA_005882525.1 Chloroflexota bacterium | reverse complement strand
AAAGATGACCCGCTCCCCTGGTTCGCGGAGTTCGCGTTGCTTCCCTACCTGTGCATCAAGCGATGAAGGCTTAATCTCCATGGGTGTGATCGCTTCCGACGTCCGGATGGGCGCCAACGTCACGATTCCGCATCCCGAGCTCGTCAACCTCTACGGCTGCACCATCGGGGATGGCTGCAAAATCGCATCGTTCGTCGAGATCCAACGGGGGGCTCTTCTCGGCCGCAATGTCAAGGTGGAAGCCTTCGCCTTCATTCCGACCGGGGTCACGATCGAGGATGGCGCGTTCATCGGACCGCACGTCTGCTTTACCAATGATCGCTATCCGAGCGCGGTCAACGAGTCGGGCGAGCCCCTGACCGCCGATGACTGGCAGGTCGTCCCGACCCGCGTCAAGCGTGGTGCGAGCATCGGCGCCAATGCCACGGTTGTGTGTGGGATCACGATCGGCGAAGGCGCGATGGTGGGGGCGGGCAGCACGGTGACGCGCGACGTCCCGGCAAACAGCCTTGCCGTGGGTAGCCCGGCCAAGGTGATCGGGCCGCGCCGCCGGCCGGGTTTAACCGGGACCTAGAGCCCAGGCGATTGGGACAGGCAGTTAACTCGCCATTACTCAGCGGGGCCTCCTTCTGGGAGCGCCCATTCCAGCCGAACCCGGCTTGAATCTAGGCTACGGGCAGCGAGAGCCATGGCATCGAAACTGCTGAGCCCGTCGGCCGCGAGCCCCGTCCAGGTCCTTCCCGATGCCGGGCAGGCCGCCGTCTCGGCGGCGCCGGCGATTCGGATCGGTGTTATTGGCTACGGCTACTGGGGACCAAACGTGGTGCGCAACTTTGCCGAGGTTGCCGGTGCACAGGTCTGGGCGGTGAGCGATATGAGCGAGGAGCGGCTGGCGCTCGCGCATGGCCGGTACCCAGCCGTGACGATGACGACCGACTGCCATGCCTTGATCGCCGACCCCGCTATCGACGCGGTCGTCATCATGACGCCGGTGTCGACCCACTTTGCCCTGGCGATGGAGGCGCTGCGAGCGGGCAAGCACGTCCTGTGCGCCAAGCCGCTGGCATCGAGCGCCGAGCAGGCCACCGAGCTTATCGAGGAAGCTCGGCGGCGCCGGCGAGTCCTCATGATCGACCATACCTTCATCTACACCGGCGCGGTCCGGCGGATCAAGGAGCTCGTCGACAGCGGCGCGCTCGGGCGCCTGTATTACTACGACTCCGTCCGAGTGAACCTCGGGCTCTTCCAGCACGACGTCAATGTCCTCTGGGACCTGGCCGTGCATGACCTCGCCATCATGGATTACGTCCTGGGCGAGCAGCCACGCGCGGTCGCCGCGACCGGCGCCGCCCATATCCCGGGCCACCCGGTCAACATGGCCTATCTCACCTGTTTCTTCGACAACGAGCTGATCGCACACCACCACGTCAACTGGCTGGCACCGGTGAAGGTCCGTCGAACGCTGGTCTGTGGCGACCGCCAGATGATCGTGTACGACGACCTGGAGCCCAGCGAGAAGGTCAAGGTATACGACAAAGGCATTACCCTCAACGGCAGTCCGGAGCGTGTCTACGAGTCCCTCATCGGATACCGAACCGGGGACATGTGGGCGCCGAAGCTCAGCCTCACCGAGGGGCTGCGGGTGGAAGCCCAGCACTTTCTTGAGTGCATCCGCCAGGGAAAGCCGCCGCTGTCCGATGGTGCGTCGGGGCTGCGCGTGATCCGCGTGCTCGAGGCGGCCGTCCAATCGCTCGGGCAACGGGGACGGCCGGTCGAGCTGTCGCCGGTCGACCAGCCGGTCCGCCTACCGCTGCCGGCCGTCATGACCCGACAAGCGGTCTAAGAGGATAGGCGAAGGCGTGCTGTCCTCTTCCCTGGAGGTCTGCAGCCCCGCCAACAGCCTGGTCGCTGCAGAGCTGGATCCATGCGCGCTCGATGACCGGCGGTGGCTGAGCTTCATGAGCTCGCAGCCGGATGCGACACTGTTCCATCACCCGGTCTGGTCGCGCCTGCTGACCGACACCTATGGTCATCGAGCGCTCGTGCTGGTCCAGCGAGCTTCCGATGGCCAGATCACTGCCGGTTTGCCGGTTCTGGAGATACGTGGGCTGCTCGGTGGGCGTCGCCTCCGCGCGCTACCCTTTACCGACCATTGTCCGCCGCTGGCGAGCTCGCCGGCCGCCCTGGCGCGTTTCACGACCAACCTGACCCGCTGGCTCGCGGTGGAGGGCGTGCGGCGAATGACGATCCACGGACAGCTGGCCGCCGCCCCGGGAGTTCATTTGGTCACCAGGGCCGTGCGCCATGTCCTACCGCTGGGGCGCACTTCCAGCGAAATTCTCGGCGGGTTCAAGGGTGGCCCCGTAGATCGAGCCATTCGCAAGGCGGAGCGCAATTTCGTCCAGACCCGCATCAGCCGGTCGCCGGATGACCTTGCGCTGTTCTACCGCCTGCACGTCGAGACCCGTCGCCGGCTTGGGGTTCCGGTGCAACCCAGGCGATTCATCGAGACGCTCTGGCATGACGTGCTGGGTGCGGGGTTGGGATTCGTCGTCATTGCCAGCGACGGTCAGCGCCCAATGGCGGCGGCCCTGTTTTTGGCCTGGAACCGCAATCTCATCTACAAGTTCAGCGCATCCGACCCGCGTTACTGGGAGCTGCGTCCGAACAACATCGTGATCTGGACGGCTATCGACTGGGCCTGCCAGCATGGCTATCGGCTGCTCGACTTCGGTCGGTCCGACTTCGACAACCAGGGGCTGCGGAACTTCAAGGCTCGCTGGGGCGCGCGCGAGCTGCCGCTCGTGTACTCGTACATCG
>VBGO01000364.1 GCA_005882525.1 Chloroflexota bacterium | reverse complement strand
CTTATCACGCGGTTCCGCGAGCAGATCGGGCTGCCGCCGAAGGCGGTCGCCCGCGTGCTGCGCTTCGAGCGCGTCGTGAGCATCCTCGCGAGCGACGAGCCGTCGCGCTGGGTTGATGTCGCCTACGACGGCGGTTACTACGACCAGGCCCATTTCAACCGTGACTTTCGCGCGATCGCCGGCGTCACCCCGAGGCAGTACGCCGCGTGCATCGCACCCGGCGGTCGCGGTGTCCTCGCCGCCTGAGTCTCGCGGGTCAAATCCGTACAAGACAATCCGCTCAGCCGGTCCTAGCCTCCGCGTGCGAACCACGACCAAAGGAGGACGCATGACCACTCCCGGACCCTCCATCTCGCCGACGCTGCGTTACCGCGACGCGGGTGCCGCGATCAAGTTCCTGCACGACGCCTTTGGCTTTGAAAAGGCCGTGGTGATCCCAGGGGAGAACGGCACGATCGCTCACGCCGAGCTGCGCTACGGAAACGGCATGGTGATGCTCGGCTCGGCCGTCGAGGACGCCGACTACGGCCGCATCGCACAGCCACCGGGCGGCAGCGCCGCGTACGTCGTGGTCGAAGACGCCGACGCCCACCACAACCGGGCAAAGGCCGCGGGCGCCGAGATCGTGTATCCGCCCACCGACCAGGAGTACGGCTCTCGAGACTACGCGGCGCGCGACCCCGAGGGCAACCTCTGGAGCTTCGGGACCTACCGGCCAACGCTGAACGACTAACCCGAAGTTACCCTCTGTAGTCGCGACCGTTTGAGCCGGGATGACCGGTGTTTGCTGGGCTTCCCGGCTCTTTTCGGATGGGGTATGTAGTCACGATTATCTGTCCGGTAGTGGTGATAGCTTGCGGGGATGGGAAGAAAGCCACGGCCCGAGGGCGCGATGCACGTGGTCACAAACAGGGTCCGCCGCGGGGATCGCGAGTACACCTCGACGTTGTTGCGCCGCAGCTATCGCGAGGGCGGCAGGGTCAAGAAGCAGACGCTCGCGAACCTCTCGCACCTGGACGCGGGGTTGATCGAGCTGATCCGGGGCTGGCTACGGGGCGAGCGCTACGTCGAGCGCCACGCGGCCTTCCAGACCGAGCGCTCGCTGCCGGCGGGGCACGTGAATGCCGTGCTTGCGATGGCGCGAAAGCTCGATCTGGCCAGGCTGCTGGACCGCGAGCCCTCGCGGGAGCGCGACCTTGCGCTGGCGATGATCTGCCAGCGGGCGCTTCACCCGCAGTCAAAGCTCGCAACCGCCCGGGCGCTCACCCGCTGCACGCTCGCGTCGGAGCTCTCGGTGGAGGGCGCAGACCAGGACGATCTCTACGCGGCGATGGACTGGCTGGCAGAGCGCCAGGCGCGGATCGAGGATCGGCTCGCGCGCCGGCACCTTCAAGACTCAGAGCTGGTGCTCTACGACGTCTCCTCGAGCTACTTCGAGGGTCACACCTGCCCGCTGGCGCAGCTTGGCTACTCGCGCGACGGCAAGCGCGGCACGCTGCAGATCATCTATGGGCTGCTCTGCGACCGGGCCGGGCGTCCGATCGCGGTGGAGGTCTTCGAAGGCTCGCTGCACGACGACAAGACGCTGCCCTCCCAGGTCGAGAAGCTCACCGCCCGCTTTCGCCTGAGCGAGATCGTCGTGGTCGCAGACCGCGGCATGATCACCAAGGCCAACATCGAGGCGCTCCGGGCCACCGAGGGGGTCGGCTGGATCACGGCCTTGAAGGCGCCGCAGGTCAAGAAGCTCGTCAAGGACGGTGATCTTCAGCTGTCGCTGTTCGACGAGCAGAACCTCGCCGAGATCACCTCCGAGGATTACCCGGGCGAGCGGCTCATCGTCTGCCGCAACCCGCTGGTTGGCTCCGAGCGCACCCGCAAGCGCGAGGACCTCCTGGCCGCGACCGAGCGCGAGCTGTCCGCCATCGCAGAGCGCGTCAAGGCGGGCACGCTGAGCGCCACCGCGCAGATCGCGCTTGCGGTCGGCCCAGCGCTGAAGGGCCACCGCGTCAAGAAGCACTTCCAGATCGAGATCGCCGATGAGCGCTTCAGCTACTCCCGCAAGGCCGAGCAGATCGCCTCCGAGGCAGCGCTCGACGGCTTCTACGTGCTGCGGACGAGCGTGCCCGCGAAGGCGCTCTCGAGCGCCGAGGTGGTGCGCTCCTACAAGCAGCTCAAGCAGGCAGAGCGCAACTTCAAGACGATCAAGGGGCCCGAGGTTGAGATCCGCCCGATCGGCCATCGCCTCGAGCAGCGAGTCCGTGCGCACGTGTTCCTATGCATGCTCGCCTGCTACCTGACCTGGCACCTCAAGCAGGCGTGGGCCGAGCTGCTGTTCAAGGACGAGCACCCACCCGTCCAGGCCGACCCGGTCACCAAGGCAAGCCGCTCAGCGGAAGCTGAGCGCAAGGCTCGCACAAAGCGCACCGCCCGACGGGAACCCGTCCACTCGTTCCGCTCCCTGATCGCCGAGCTTTCAACCCAGACCCGCAACACCGTTCGCGTCCACGGCAGCCAGGCGAGCTTCCACCAACTCACCACGCCAACCGAGCTTCAAGCCCGCGCGCACCAGCTGATCGAGCAGCAGCCTCGACTCAAGTAGTCACGATCGAGGCGGCGCTCGGCCGTGTTCAGCCCAAGCGCCCCGGGGAGAACGTCATCCAGCACAGGGGTAACTTCGGGCTAGGTCGAGCTACAGGGTGACACGGCGACGTGTGGTCGCGGATGGCCCGAGCCCGCGCGCGCCGTGCCGGATGCGCCGATCCGAAGGCGACCGTCGGGGCTCGCACGCCCCGCGTGCGGAGCCGGCGCGGGCGGTAGGCGCGGTGCAAGCCTCCGGTGCGCCGCCGTAGACAGGTGCCTGACGTAGGCCTGCAGCGTCGCGTCCCACCCGCGCTGACATCTTCAGCTCGATCCGGGTCGACTACAAGCTGTTCACCAACATCGTCGGCGTCGCGATCTTTCGCCGGGCTATTTGGGCTCACGCTCAAACGCGGCGCCGACGACCCGTGTGTGGCATGAGGGTCGACCGGCGCAAGGCCTTGCACATGGACTTTGGCGGAGAGAG
>VBGO01000355.1 GCA_005882525.1 Chloroflexota bacterium | reverse complement strand
TCCAGCAGGATGTGATGGAAGTACTGGGCGGCCAGCAGGTTCAGCCGCTGGATCGTGCGCTTGAGCTCGCGCTGCCGGCCCGCCCCCGGCGACTCCTCGAGCACGACGCCCGTCTTCTCGGCCAGCAGCCGCAGCGCCCCGCGGAAGTCGACCTTCTCGATGTCCTGGATGAAGGTGAAGTGGTCGCCGCCCTTCTGGCAGCCGTAGCAATGCCAGAGCTGCTTCTCCGGCGACACATAGAAGGATGGGGTCTTCTCCGAGTGGAACGGGCAGAGTCCCTTCAGATCCCGCCCGGCTTTTTGCAGTCGCAAGTGCTCCGAGACCAGATCGGCCAGGTCGAGGCGATCCTTGATCTCCTGGACCGCGTCCTGTTTCACCGAGGGCATCGGCGCAAGCTTACCGCCTAGGATTCCCTTACTAGCTCGGCCACCCGAGTTGCCGATGCGAGTCGAGTGTCCGTCGTTAGGAGTGGCAGGTCGAGTTGGCTGGCGAGCTCGACGTACAGTGCGTCAACGAGGCGTAGGTTCTTTCGCCTGCGCCATGCGCCGAGCAGCAATGGTGATAGCGGGTGTCGCTCGATCGGAGCCTCAGTAAGCAACTTCAGGCGGCTGCTGACGTCGCGTTCCGAAAGCTGGCCGTTGCGTTGGAGACGACCTAGCGCGGACAGTGCCTCAGCGTCGATGTGAGCGGGGGCGTGCAGACCCTGGCGTTGAATTCGCTGGGCGACTGTACGACCGACGGCAGTTGCCAGTAGTAGCTCGATAATGGCGGAAGCATCGACGACCAGCGCCTCAGCGATGGCGGTGGCCGAGCTCTTCCCGCTCGGCGTCGATGGCGGAAAGGACCTGCTCGTGGGATACCTTGAGGCCAGGGAGCCGAGCGAGACGGCTCAGCCATTCCGAAGTATTGCGTGCGCCCAACTCACGACGCAGCGCCGCCTGCGTGATATTGGAAACGCTCATCCCGGCGGCGCGAGCTTGTCGGGCGAGGTCGTCGGGAAGATACACGTTGATTCGCGCCATGCGCATAGTATACACACTCGTACTGATCGCCGCAGTGCTACCAGCTGAGCCCTCAGACGATCGGTCGGCCTCCGATACTGCCGGTGCGCAGGTCGAAGTGCATGATGTCCTTGTCTCCCTTGTAGGCCCCGCCCCAGCTCAGCCCGGCCATCACCAGCGCCTTCACGACCTCCTCCTGGAGGGTCATAAAGCCAAACTTCTTTGCGTCGGAGGTACTGCCTCGGCCGAAGTCGCCGGATCCGGACTGCTTGATGTCCCGTTCGTGCTGGTCGCGCCACCACGCCGGGTCACTCACGTGCTCGACCCACGGCAGATGGCTCGCCTTCTTCTTCTTCTTTTTGTGCTTGTCGTCTTGCACCGGCTCGGCGGTCTGAAGCTGCTGCCACGCCGTAAGCGCCGGGAGACGATCCGCGACGGACGTATCAAGTTGATCGGACGTCATGGAGAGGTATTGCTGGACCAGCACCGAGTCGGCATTGAGCAGCTTCCACTGCTCATCGGCCCTCTCTGCTCGGGCTTTGCGGTCCTCCTTCGAGTCGGTTTCGTGACCGTTGATGCCAGGCGGCGCCCGTAACGGATCCCGGGCCGCCCCTCCCAGCAACAGCGACGCGTGGGCGATGATCTGGATGCTCGCGCCGCCCTCTGGCTTTTTCTTCGTGGGCTTGTCGGCATTCCCGATGAAGGGATTGTTGTCGTGGTCGATGTCGACCGCCAGCCCAAAGCAGTGCATGCTCGCCCCGCTGGTCTTCCCCGTCGGTGTCTTCGGTACCCGCAAGCCGGCGATGTCTTTGACCCCCAGTCGGAGGGCCGCGTCGGCAGGTTTCTCGCCCGCCTTCACGAGGCTCGCCTCGGCCGCCTTGAGCACGACCGCCAGCTGGTGGTGGACGCCGATGCGCGGATCGTCAGGCCGAGGAAGGTCGCCTCGGGCTCGAAGCTGGCGAACCAGGTATCAACGTCCTTCTTGGTGCCTTTGAGAATATCCGCGGCCACGGACTTCTCGGCCGCCTCCTTCGCCGTCTGCTTCTCCTCCTTCGTCTTGCCCTGTCCTTGCCCTCCCGTCTTTGCCAGGAGGATGGCGGTCGCGATCTGCTCCGCCCGAGTCTTGGCGGGGGCGGCCGCTTTCGCGGAATGCCTGGTGCGTCGTGGCGTGCGGCCCTGGCGGGTAGCCTCCGGACCCGGCTGGTGCGTCCCCGGCTTCACCGCCGGCTTTCCGGCCGGCTTCGTGACCGGCTTGCTGGCCGGTTTCGAATCTGGCATGGCGGACGCCGGCAGCGGCGGATAGGCAGCAGGACTCCCGATCGCGGCCGGGTGCAAAGCCTTGAGGGCGTCGAGGATGGAACCCTTCCCGGCGCCTTCCTGTCCGGCGGCCACTCCACGCATCAATTCCTCGTGCGAGACAGGGACGGGATTGTCGACGACGAAGTTTGCGCGTAGGCCCCCTGCCCACGGTCCAAGCTCGGCCCCGTTCGTCTTGAACCAACCGTCGATCGAACCCTGCAGCGTCGTGTACGCGGTGACGTACTGTCCGCCGCCTTTGCCGGTGCTGTAATAGCCTCGCAATTTCTGCGCGTTCCGCAGGTACACGAGCTTGTCGGCGTCGCTCTTGCCTTTCAGCGCGGCGAGGTCCTGGTCGAGGCGCATCAGCGCCCAGTCCTTGAAGGCCGCACCCTCACCCGGGTTGATTGCGTCGAGGAGCACCAGGTCACCGGTGAGCGTAGAACTCGCCCCCGGATCCTTGCCGGCCTGACGGTTCACCGACTCCCTGGCCATCTTCGAGAGCGTGGCCCCGGCGCCGCTGTGCCCGGACATGCTCACGCGAACTTCTGGCAGGCGAGCCGGCGCGGGGTCCCAGACGCTTTCGGCGACCAGCCTTGTGAGGATCTCGTTGACGTAAGCGCCCGAGTCGAAGTTGGTGTCGCCGGACTTCCCGAATTGGGAGTGGAGCCCACCCTGGGGCAGCACGATCATCTCCTGTGTGTAGCCGCTCCCCTCGAGCTGCTGCTCGGCTCGATCCAGTGCCACGTCACGGACCGGCGCAACATCGTTCTTGTCGATTCCCTGACGCAGCGCGCGCAGAGTCTTGTTCTTGGTCTTCCCCGCGGCGGGCGTCAGCGCCCGCAACCCGGCGAATGGACGACCGGTGCTCTCCGTGTAGCCGTGCAGGTGCACGAGAACCTCGATCGGTTTATTTGGCTTGAGCGCTTCGGGCACGAGCACGATTGCCCGGCCCTTCGCCGACTCCGGCGAGAGCCCGGCGAGCATCGTCGACTCCTCTTTCCATTCCTTCGCGACCTTATCCCACCTCTTGGCCGACTCCTGCTGCAACCCTTGCGTCAGGCCCTGTAGGGGGATGCGGTGGA
>VBGO01000368.1 GCA_005882525.1 Chloroflexota bacterium | reverse complement strand
CGTTCCACCTTCTGCTCGAGGTCCAACCGCGTCAACCCATCCTGGCCGGGCTACCGAAGACGGGCTCGGTTCGCATGCGCGATGCCAGCGGCGGTGAGGGCCGTCCGCTGCCGGACTTGGTTCTGCCTTCGCTCCTCTTATTCCCGAATGGGCTGGGCCAGGTTTCCGGCGAAGCCTATCACCTCGGGAAGCGCGCCCAGGCGGCCTGGACTTCGATCTCGACCGCCTGGTGGCGCTCTGTCCTCCGTGCCATGCACAGTCCGATGCGCCCTACGCCCGCGGCCGGCTGATGATCACCGCGCGGGGGCAGGGTCGCTTCACCTTCGAGGTCATTCACGGGACCAACAAGTGGGTGACCCGCTCGTAGAGGAAACTTGGCCGACAGTACCAGCCCGTCAAAGACCCTTCCAATGTGAG
Source organism: Chloroflexota bacterium (assembly GCA_005882525.1). Classification (GTDB taxonomy): domain Bacteria; phylum Chloroflexota; class Dormibacteria; order CF-121; family CF-121; genus CF-13. The sequence goes on along the minus strand of VBGO01000368.1, from coordinate 3,135 downwards.
CTAATGGCTCGATATTCTTTCCATCGCTGAAGACCTGTCGGAGAACTTATCCTTTCCGTTCGGGGTATCTGGCGCACAACATTTTCGCACCTTGGCGCGGATAGTGCTTAAGCTTCCACCGCGACGTGAGAAATCACCGTCGCCACAGATTTCTTCTTGTCTCGATGCTTGGCCGGTTGCTGCAAATGGCCGTCCGGGAGGATCCAATGAAACAACTCACCTGCGCCCTCCTCGTTCTCGCGACCGCCGCACTGGGAATCGTCCCGGCCACCGCCGACCCGTTCTTCTTCAGCACCGGTAACCCCAACGGATTGATGGCGACCGCGTCTCGGCCAGACCTGCCCCCAGGAGCAGAGATCGAGTCGGCCGACGACTTCATCTTGACCAAAGAGACGAAGATCACGAGTGCCACTTTTACCGGGCTTCTGCCGGCGGGGGCGAGCGTCTCTCAAGTTGTCGTCGAAATCTATCGCGTCTTCCCCAAAGACTCGACCAACCCTCCGGATGGCCGCGTGCCGACGCGCACAAATTCCCCGTCGGATGTGGCGTTCGACAGTCGCGACGCAGCCGCCCACACGCTGACCTTCAATCCCCTATTACTGAATCCGTCGTTCACCGCCGCTAACTCCGTATTGAATGGCATCCATCCGCTGCCCAACGTGACGACCGGCGGCGAAGGCCCGGTGACCGGCCAAGAGGTACAATTCACAGTGAACTTCACCTCACCGTTTGACCTGCCGGCCGATCACTACTTCTTCGTGCCGCAGGTACAGCTTAGCTCCGGCAACTTTTTTTGGCTTTCCGCGGCCAATCCGATCGTAGGTGGCACCGGTCCTTTCACGCCGGATTTACAGGAATGGATTCGAAACTCAGCCCTAGATCCTGACTGGCTGCGCGTTGCAACCGACATTGTCGGTGTGGCTCCCCCGGTGTTCAACGCAACCTTCTCACTCACTGGGGTCACGGTTCCCGAACCGGGTTCGGTTTTTTTGCTCGCCTCGGGGTTGCTGGCGCTGGGTTTGATGCGGTGCCGCCGGAGCGGCTGAGTTTTTGCGCTTTCGATACTCCTGACCGTTGATGCCGGACTCCCGGTCGATCGTTGCCAACCGTGGCCTGAAGCCTCGCTGGACCCGAACGGTTTCATTTTTCGTGGGATCTTGATTTTGACACAGCGGATGCCCGCAGATACAGTGACGTAGAGTTTGCCCCACGACGCAAACCACCCGCGCTCGGGGAGATGTGAGGCCCCCGACCTCGCGTAGACCGTAGGTATTCGATGCTTCGTCCTGACTTCGGGGGGCGGTCATGCCCCCTAGATCGGGTTTCCGAACAGCGTTTCGGCGCCCTCATTGGTCAACTGGACGAGGTGTTGGCTGAGCGGGCCGCGAAGCGATCGCCCAAGGCCCGAGTGGATCCGCCTAGGCCGTCAAATTCCGAGGGCCTTGAGCCTCTTGGCTGCTCTTCTCAAGGGCGATCATCGATGTCTGCGCCCTGCTGGTGGTGGGACTCCGGCTGGGACTGCCGGGCGAGGAGGACGATCTCTTCGAGAGACTCTCGCGACACGGCGCGATCTCGACGCCCATGGCCGCCACCCTCCGACGCATGAAGGGACTTCGCAACCATCTGGTCTCCGCGTACGGGCGCATCAACGACGAGATCGTGTTCGAGGCGGTGCGTGGGCGTCTCGGCGACTTCGACGCCTTCAAGGACGAGGTGCTCGCCTTCCTGAAGCGATAGCACCGCGCCAGGGCGACCACGAATCGCCGCGGATCCGCCTATCCATAACTGGACACGCTTGAACAGGGTCCGGACCTGAGATAGACACGACCATGACCTTCAGCTCGAACGGCCACCTGCTGCGTCAGGTCGCCGTTGCCAGCTCGAGCAACCTGCTGCTCGATCTCGCCGTCCACCCGACGACCGGCGCCTTACTGGTGATCGATTTCGGCAAGCAGACAGTCTTCAGCTTGAGCCTCGGACGCAGCGAGCGTCTTCGGCGTCATCCCCGGGGGCGCCGGCGCTGGACCGAACGTCCTCACGTTTGACAGCAAGGGAATGTCTACGTGACTGACTCATTCCAGGGCACGATCTGGCGTACGGGGCCTGGCGGCGGCGTGTTCACGCCTTGGCTCTCGAGCCCACTCTTCTCGACCGGCGGCACGCCGCCGGTCGGCGCCAACGGCCTCGCCTTCATATTCCGACTGAGCACGAAGTCTTTGCGCAGCGCTATAGAAACCGCAACGCCGAACAACTCAGTAAGAGGAGGCGATACGCGATACGGACGGAATCGAGCGACACTCCGGCGGTGCCTGAACGCGGGCGCGGGGCCCCGAAATCACGCGCCGGTCTCCGCTCTTTGTATGAATTCTTCGAGACGGGTGGCAAACGCGCTGATGTGGCGCGTGATGGACGTATGGTGATCGCCGGGAATGACCGCAACTTCGAGGCGCGGAAGGACTCGCGACCAGCCGAGATCCGGACGATTCGCAGGTAGCTCCTCGGCCCGAAACAGGACGACCGGGCCCGCGTACAGCGCTGGCACGTAGCGCTGAATCGCCCGACGGTAAGCTTGCGACGGCTCCGCAAGCGCCGCCGACGCATGGGGCGGCGCCCCGCCTCGCGACGCCGGGCGGCCCCAGAGCACTCCCGCGACGTGCCAGGCCGCCCCTGCCAGCTTGCGCCACACAAAGTCCGCCTGAGCCGGCATGCCGGATCGAACGAGGATACGGAGGCGGTTCTGGCAGTAGCAGGCCCACCACGCGACTTCTTCGAGGGTGCGCGCGATGCGCAAGTCGAGCTCGGTGCGGCCCTCCGGCGGAAGGCCACGCAAGCGGGCCAGCATGTCCACCGTGCGGTGCACCGCGCGGCGGCCGTGGCGCGGCGCGGACGTGTCTACCAGCACCACGACCTTGACGCGCTCTCCAGCGGCGCGGAGCTGATGGGCCATCTCCAGCGCGACCATACCGCCATTGCAGTGGCCGCCGAGCACATAGGGCCCGTGCGGGCGCGCCGCCCGTACGGCCTGGAGACGGTCGGCCGCGATCGCCTCGACTGTCGGCGGCAGCGTGCGCTTGGCGAGCCCGTGCAGATGCACGGCGTACACCGGGCGGGCGGAATCGAGGCAGCGGGCGAGGT
>VBGO01000076.1 GCA_005882525.1 Chloroflexota bacterium | reverse complement strand
TCGTCGGTGGCCATGTGCTGCTCGAAGGCGTTCCCGGGCTGGGCAAGACCGTCCTGGTCAGGTCCCTTGGGCAGACGCTGTCCATGAGCTTTTCGCGGATCCAGTTCACGCCCGACATGATGCCCGCCGACATCGTCGGGACGAACGTCATCAGCGAGGAGGATGGCCGCCGCCAGTTTCGGTACCAGGCCGGACCGATCTTCGCCAACCTGGTCCTCGCCGACGAGATCAACCGGGCCACACCAAAAACGCAGAGCGCCCTGCTGGAAGCGATGCAGGAGCGGACGGTGACGGTGGGCACCCAGACCCGGCCGTTGCCATCGCCGTTCTTCGTTCTCGCCACACAAAACCCCATCGAGCTGGAGGGCACCTACCCGCTACCCGAGGCCCAGCTGGATCGATTTTTCTTCAAGGTCCTCGTGCCCTTCCCCAGCGAGTCTGACCTGCTGGAGATTGCGCGTCGCACTACCGGTGAGTCGACGCCGCAGCTTAAGCCGGTGGCCGATGCGGAAACGGTGCTGGCGGCGCAGCGGGTCGCCCGGGAGGTGCCGATCGCCGAGCACGTGCTGCGCTATGCGGCTCGCCTGATCGGGGCCACGCACCCGGACCGCACCGAACTCGAGGCGGTGCGCCGCTATGTCCGGTGGGGCGCCAGCCCGCGCGGCCTGCAGACGCTGGTGCTAGCCGGCAAGGTGCGCGCCCTGCTCGAAGGGCGCTACAACGTGGCCTTCGACGACGTGAGCGCCGTGGCGCAGCCCGCCTTACGCCACAGGATTTTCTTGCAGTTCGAGGCGGAGGCCGACGGGATCACCGCCGACCGTCTGATCAGCGACATTTTGGAGCACACCGTCAAGGAACCCGCCAGGGCGTAGCATGGCGGCCGCTCTGCTCGAGCCCGCCCTCCTCCGCCGGCTCGAGAGCCTGGCGCTCCGGGTCAGGCGCGCGGTCAGCGGACAGATGGGCGGCGAGCGGCGATCGCGACGCCGCGGTCAGTCCGTCGAGTTCGCCGATTTTCGCAATTACACGCCGGGCGATGATTTCCGCCTGATCGACTGGAACGCTTACGCCCGGCTCGATCGCTTCATGCTTCGGCTCTTCGTCGCCGAAGAAGAACTGCCGCTGACGCTCTTCCTGGACATGAGCGGCTCGATGGATTGGGGCTCGCCCAACAAGGCGCAAACCGCCCGGCGGCTGGCCGGCGCGATCGCCTACGTCGCGCTGGCGGCGCTCGACCGCGTGCGTCTGACCGTGTTCGCCGACGGACCGACGTCCGGCGGTGCGCCCTATCGAGGCCGGCGCGCGGCCGCGGCGCTGTTCGCCCGGCTGCAATCGTTTCCCGCCGGCGGCGTGACGAACTACGAAAAGCTGGTCTGGCCGATTGGCCGGCAGCGGCCCGGCATGAGCGTCCTGATCAGCGACGGCCTCGGGCAGCCCACGATCGATCCCGCGCTGATGGCGTTGCAGCGGGCTCAGCAGGAAGGCGCGGTCCTCCAGCTTCTCGCCCCACAGGAGATCGCCCCTGACTGGACCGGGGACGCCAGGCTGAAGGACGCCGAAACCGGGCTCGAACGCGAATTCACCGCCACACCGCTGACGCAGGGCAGCTACCTGCGAGCGCTGGCCCAGCGCACCGACGAGATCGAGCGCGCCGCTCATCGCCGGGGCTTGCGCTTCGCCCGCCTCTCATCCGCCGAACCGATCGACGAGATGGTGCAGATCACGCTGCGGCGCATCGGGTTGCTGGGATGAGCTTCCTGGCCCCGGCGGCGGCCGTCCTGGCGTTGACCCTGCCCGCCATCCTCGCGCTGTACTTCCTGAAGATCCGCCGGCCAACCCGGATCGTGCCCGCCCTCCACCTCTGGCCGGATCAGATCCGCGACCGGCAGGCCAACGTCCCCTGGCAGCGCCTTCGTCCCAGCTGGCTCCTGTTTCTGCAGCTGCTGGCGGCCGCCGTCCTGGTTGCGGCCGCGGTGCAGCCGGCTCTCCCCGCCGGGGCGGCCCTCGCCCGCCACAGCATCGTGTTGCTCGACGCCTCGGCATCGATGCAGGCCACCGACGTCGCCCCCTCGCGCCTCGCCGACGGAAAACGGCAAGTTGGCGCCTTGATCGACCAGCTCGGGCCCCAAGACCGGATGACCGTGATCGCGGTGGGGCCCTTGTCGCGGATCGTCGCGTCCGTCGCCGGCGATCGCAACACCCTGCATCGCGCCGTGAACGCGGTGACGGCGAGCAATGGTCCGGCGGATCTATCGGCGGCGCTGGCGATGGCGGCCGGCCTGGTGCGAGCGGGCGATGACGCCCGCGCCTATCTCTTCAGCGACGGCATCGTCGAGCCGCTTCGCGCGTCGTTCGCGGCGGGCCTGCCGTTCCCAGTCGAGTACCACCGGGTCGGGGTGTCCGGCGAAAACGTCGGACTGACGTCGCTCACCGTCCGCACCAGCGCCCAATCGCGGGCCGCCTACCTGCATGTCCAGAACTTCGGCCAGCAACCGCGGTCGGTCAGCGTCGAGTGGCGCGCCGACAGCCACCTGCTGGACGTGCGACCCCTCACGCTGGCGGCCGGCCAGGCGCAGGACCTCGTCCTGCCGGTTCCCAGCGACGCCACCTCGGTGACGGCGCGCCTCGCGGCCGGCGACATCTTCGCGCTCGATGACGCGGCAACCGCGGTGGCTCGCACGCCGCGCGCCTTCCGCATCCTCCTCGTAACGGCGGGCAACGTCTTCCTCGAGCAAGCGCTGCGGCTGCGCACCGACCTGCAGATCGACGTGATCGCGCCCGCGGCCTACCGCCCGAGTGCCACCTATGCCCTGACGGTCTTCGACCGGCTCTCACCGCCCCTGCTGCCGGACGGCCCGTACATGATGGTGGACCCACCGCTCGGATCCCCGCTGGCCGGCGGGCAGCCGGTCGGCATCGGGCGCGTCCGCGCGGTCGACGCCGGCGATCCACTGCTGGCGAATGTCGACCTGCAGGACGTCCACGTCGCCCGCAGCCAGGATCTTCGGAACTCGGCGTTCGGCCGGCCGCTCATCAGCAGCCTGCAGACGCCGCTGGTTCTGGTTCGCGACGAGCCGTTCCGGCAGGTACTGGTTGGGTTCGATCTTCACGAGTCGGACCTGCCGCTGCGGATCGCCTTTCCCATCCTCGTGCAGAACCTGAGTGAGTGGATGCTGCCCCCGAGTGTGCCGAGCCACAGCTTCCATCCCGCCGAGCCGGTCACCATCGTTCCCGAGCCGGGAGCGACCACCGTGACCGTGCTCCGGCCGGACGGCAGCCGCCGCTCGCTGGCGACCGCGTCGATTGCCACGTTCGCCGATACGGATGCCACCGGCTTATACACCGTGGAGCAGCTCATCGCGGGCAAGGTGCAGCGCTCCTGGTTCAGTGTCAATCTGTTTTCTGATCCCATCTCGCAGCTCAAGCCACCAGGCCGGCTCACGCTTCCCCCGACGCGAACGACGGCCGTTCAGGCGACCCACCGCGGCCAGCTCGAGATCTGGCCGTGGATCGCGCTGGCGGCCCTTGCCATCGTGACGGCCGAATGGCTGGCCTTCCACCGTGGGCTTTGAGCTGACGCGTCCGCTCTTTCTGGGGGCGGGCGTCGTGGCGCTGATCATCATCGTCGCGGTCTGGCGTTTCTTTCCGCCGCCCTTGCCACCGCGTCGCGCCCGTCTTTCCCTCGGACTGCGCACGCTGATCGTGCTTCTGCTGACGGCGGCGCTCGCAGGATTTCAGGTCCAGACGACGCCCGCCGCCCAATCGCTGCTGGTCGTGGCCGATCTTTCCGCCAGCGTGCAGAGCGCGCTGGACAGCGAAGCAGCCGCCGTCCGCCGCATTTTGCAGCAACGGCACGGCGACGACCGCGCCGGCGTGCTGAGCTTCGGGCGCGACCCTCAGGTCGAAGTCAACATCAGCCGGGACCCACACTTCGGCGAGTTCCAAAGCCAACCGAACCCCCACTACACCGACCTCGCCGCCGCGCTGCAGCTCGCTGGATCGATCCTCCCCGACGACAGTCGGCGGCACATCATCGTCGTCAGCGATGGCCGCCAGAACCTCGGTGACGCGGTCGGCGAGGCGCGCCTGCTGCGCGCCGAGGGGGTTCGGGTGGACACGGTCGCGCTCCCAGTGCCGCTCGGCGCCGAGGCCTTCGTCGATCGGCTCGACGCGCCGCATTCGCTCACGCAGGGCGAGCAGGCCGCGGCCCAGGCGCTGGTCATCAGCAACACCGCCACCCGGGCGACCGTGCGCTGGTATCTCGACCGCACGCTGATCAACACGATTCAGCTCGACCTGGTCGCCGGTGAGACGACCCTCAAGCAAACGGTCAAACCGACCGAGCCCGGGTTCCACGCGGTGCGGGTCGTGATCGACGCGGTGCGCGATACCTACGCCGAGAACAACCTTGGCGAGGCACTGATCCAGGTGGTGGGCCCACCACGGGTCCTGCTGATCGAAAACACGCTGGGTGAGGCGGCCAGCCTCGAGGCCGCCCTGCATTCGACCGGCATCGGCACGGCGACCGTGACGCCCGACCGGCTGCCACGCTCGGCGGCGGATCTCGCCGCCTTCCAGGCGGTCGTGCTGGTCAACATCCCGGCCTCCAGCCTGGGCACCGACGGCATGGCGCTGCTGCAGGCATCGGTCCGGGACCTGGGTACCGGCCTGGTCGTGATCGGCGGCTCGGACAGTTACGGGCCAGGCGGCTACGCCGGGACGTCGCTGGAAACCACGCTGCCGGTCCAGATCCAGCTGCCCCAGGACATGCAGAAGCCGCCGGTCGCGGTCGTCCTGGTCCTCGAGTCGTCCGAAACCGGGCAGGGCGACCAGGTCGTGCGCGGCGCCGCCGAGTCGGTCGTCGACCAGCTCACGCCGCGCGACATGGTCGGCGTCACCAACGGTGTGGGCACCATGGTCGTCCCCCTCGGCCCGCTGACGGACAAGGCGGCGATCAAGCGCAAGATCGAGGGCATGAACCTCGGCGATCCGCAGAGCTACACGCCGGACCTGAACGCGGCTGACCAGGCACTGACGAAGGCCACAGCCGCGATCAAGCACGTGATCCTCTTCGGCGATGGCGATACGCCAGACCGCAACTACCAGCCCGGCCTCGCCGCGATGCACGGCCGCGGAATCACGGTTTCCACGGTCGCGATCGCGGCCAACGCAGCGGACGCCGCGTTGATGCAAGCGATGGCCGGCTGGGGACACGGCCGCTTCTACCAGAGCAACAGCCTGCAGGACGTGCCACAGATCTTTTTGAAAGAAACCCGCGAGGCGCTCAAACCCTGGATCGTCGAGGGCCGGATCGCGCCGCAGCTCGCCTCGCTCGTCAATGTGCTGCCCGGCGTCCCACTCGACAGCGTTCCGACGATCACCGGCTACATCGCGACCACCCCGCGGGCGGCGGCCGACATCGTGCTGAAGAGCCCGCAGGGGGATCCGTTGCTGGCGACCTGGCAGTACGGGCTGGGCCGGGTGATGGCCTGGACCAGCGATGCCCAGGGTCGGTGGACGGCCGGCCTACTGCAATGGCCGTCGGCGAACCGCTTCTTCGGCGACATCGTCCATGCGAGCCTGCCGCAGCCCGGCGACCCCGCCCTCCAGGTCGAGACCCGCGTCCAGGGCGACCACACGCACCTGCTGGTGTCGGCACCGGCCACCTCCGGCGCGACGGTCACCGTGAACGCCGTGACCCCGGATTTGGCCGACGCCAGCCTGACGTTGTCGCCCACCGGCCCGGGCCGATTCGAGGGGGACCTGCCCACCGACCAGGTCGGGAGTTACCTGCTGCATGTCAGCGAGTCGGCCGGCGGTGTCGTCCGGCATACGACGACAACCGGGCTCGCGGTCCCCTATTCGCCCGAGTACCGTGACCTCGGTGCCGACGTCGCCACCCTGAAGGCGATCGCCCAGGCCGGTGGCGGGGCCCTGTTGACGGACCTGGCCCAGGCCTTTCGGGTCCGCGTGCCCAGCACGCAGGCCGCCCTGCCGATCAGCGAGATCCTGCTGGTGCTGGCGATCCTGCTCTTCCCCATCGACGTCGCGCTTAGGCGCCTGATCTTCCGGCTGGAAGACATGCCCGCCTGGCGAGCGTCCCTGCAACGGGCGCCGGTCCCCGCCCTACCGGCGGAGGCAACCGTGACCCGCCTGCGCGAACGGGTGGCCGGGGTGCGGGCCGCCCGGGCCGCGCAACCGCGGGCGCCCAAGAAGCCGCCCGAGGATCCAACGGGCGATCTGCTGGCTCGCCGCCGCCGGCGCTGATGCTTAGCCGAGCCTTATCGGGAACCCCGTAAACTAGCCAGCGATGTTCCCCGGAGCCGGGTTGATCCAGATTCTGATCAACATCCTGATTGTGCTCTTGATCGTGCGCGCGATCTTCTCCTGGTTCCCCGGAATGCTCTATTCGGAAGCTGGTCGGATCATCGTGACGGCTACCGAGTGGTACCTGGCGCCAATTCGCCGGGTGATTCCGCCCGCCGGCGGCATGGACCTCTCCTTCCTGGTCGGGATCATCCTTCTGTACGCGCTCACGATCTTCATCGGCTCGGGCAACATTGTGCTGACGCTGATTGCCATCGTCGGCTATGCGCTGGTGTTCTGCATCATCCTCGTGCTGGTCCGGATCTTCTTCGGCTTCTTCCGGATGGACCCGTGGCACCCGATCACCCAGATGGTGATGCAGGCGACCGAGCCATTCGCGCGGCCGTTTCGGGGTTGGTTTCCGCGGCGCCCCGGACAGTTCGACTGGGCCCCGGTGGCCGCGTTCGTGGTCCTGCTGGCCGCCTACGTCCTGGTCTCGAACCTCGGCCGCCTGGGTCTCGGGTAGCGCAAACTCAGGACGTCGCTGAGCCGACCAGCGTCCGCGGCTGCCGGCCGCTGCTGACCTGGCGCTCCGGCGCGCGCCGCCGGATCACCTCCAGCCGCCAGACGGGCCGATTGAAGAGCGCATCGATCTCCCGCTGAGCGCGGTCACCGGCCAGGCCACCGCCCTGCACCCGGAACTTCTCGCCCAGGTCCATGTCGACGATCTGGTCGGCGCGTTGCAGGTGGAGCACGACGCGGTCCGGGCCGGCGCAGCGGCCGAGGATGTCCTGGAGCGAGGCCATCTGCTCGGGCGTGGCCTCGGCCGGCACGTCGAGATGGACCACCTGGTTGCGAACCCAGGCTTCGTGCCCGGCGTCGTCGAAGGCCAGGATTTCGTCGGCGATGACCTTGGCGACCTCGCCGCGCTCCTCGTCGTCGCCACCGGCGCTGCGGGCATCCACCTTACCGCGCACGATCACCACGTTATCGGACAGTAAGAGCTCGCGCCGCTCCTCGAAGACGCGGGTGAACACGATCACCTCGATGGTCGCCGTCAGGTCCTCGAGCTGGACGAACGCCATCGGCTTGCCGGACTTGGTTACGATCGGACGCACGCCTTTGATGACGCCGCCGATGCGGACCTCATAGTTCTCCATCTCGGGAGTGACCTGGTTGGCGTAGGTGTCGACCTTGGCATGTAGCTCGGCCTCGATCCGGCGTAAGGGATGGTCCGACAGGTACAGGCCCAGCAGTTCCTTCTCGCCCTTGAGGCGTTCGTCCTGCGGCATCGGCGGCATCTCGGAGACCAGGCCCGCCGATCGATCGTCGAGCTCGTCCGCATCGGGCAGCATCCCCAGCAGGTTCGTCTGCCCACTCTCTCGCTCGCTGATGATTTGTGCCGCGCGGTCGCTGACCCGATCGATGCTGGCGAGCAAGCGGCCGCGCTCGCCCAGGCTGTCGCTCGCACCGGAGCGGATCAGGCTCTCGAGCACCCGCTTGTTGAGCTCGCGAGGATCGACGCGAACGCTGAGGTCGAGCAGCGATTTAAACGGACCGCGGGCCCGCCGTTCGTTGAGCAGCAGGTCGATCGCGTGGCTGCCCACGTTCTTGATCACGGCCAGGCCGTAACGGATCTTCCCGTCCTGGACCGAGAAGCCGGCCTCGGAGCTGTTGACCTCAGGCGGCAGCACCTCGATGTCGCGGGCGTGGCAGTCGAGGACCGCGGCGGCGACCTTGTCGTAGTTGCCCGCTTCGTTGTTGAGCAAGGCCGCCAGATACTCCAGCGGATAATTGGCCTTCAGGTAGGCCGTCTGATACGAGATCACGGCGTAGGCGGCGCTGTGCGCCTTGGGGAATCCGTAGCCCGCGAAATACGCCATCAGGTCGAAGATCTCGGTCGCCTTCGGCTCGCTCACCCCTCGGTTGGTCGCACCGTTGATGAACTTGGCGCGCATCTTCGCCATCTCTTCTTTCTTCTTCTTGCCCATTGCGCCGCGCAGCACGTCGGCCTCCCCCAGACTGAAGCCTGCGAGCTGCCGGGCGATGTTCATGACCTGCTCCTGGTAGACGATGACGCCGTAGGTCTCTTTCAGAATTGGCTCCAGCTGCGGCAGCGGGTACACGATCTCCTGTTCGCCGTGCTTGCACTTCATGTACTGGTCGACCAGGCCGCCCTCCAGAGGCCCTGGGCGGAACAACGCGATCGCGGCCGTGATGTCGTCGAACGTCGTCGGGCGCATGTCCTGAAGCAAGCGGCGCAACCCCGCCGACTCGAGCTGGAACACGCCGTTCGTATCGGCGGCCTGCAGCAAACGGAACGTCGCCGCATCGTCCCATGGAATCTGGGCGAGGTCGACGGTGAGCCCGCGGGTTACTTTGAGATTCTTGATCGCGTCTTCGATAATCGAGAGGTTGCGCAGCCCGAGGAAGTCCATCTTGAGCAGCCCGATCTTCTGAACCGCGTTCATCTCGTACTGCGTCATCACGGCGCGCTTCTCCTGGCCGTTGCGATCACCACGGGTGATCGCTAACTGCAGGGGGACGTACTGCTGCAGCGGTTCCGGTGTGATCACGATCCCGGCGGCATGGGTCGACGCGTGGCGCACGAGGCCCTCCAGCTTGCGAGCGTTCTTGAGCAGGCGCTCGTAGACCGGGTCCTTCTCGGCCTGGGCGAGCTCGGGGACCATCGCGATCGCTTTATCGAGCGTCATGTTCAGCTGTGGCGGAACCAGTTTCGCCAGGTGGTCGACATCCCGCAGCGGGACGTCGAGGGCGCGACCCACGTCACGGATGACGGCCCGCGCCTTCATGGTGCCGAAGGTGATGATCTGGGCCACGTGGTCCTGCCCGTAGCGCTGGCCGACGTAGTCGATGACACGATCGCGATTCCGATCGTCGAAGTCGACGTCGATATCGGGCATCGAGATCCGTTCCCGGTTGAGGAAGCGCTCGAAGATGAGACCGTGCTGGAGCGGATCGAGCGTCGTGATGCCGAGTGCGTAGCAGACGATGCTGCCGGCGGCGGAGCCGCGTCCGGGCCCAACCGCGACGCCGTTGTTCCTTGCGTACCCGATGAAGTCGCTCACAATCAGGAAGTAGGCTGCATAGCCCATGTCCTGAATGACCGACAGCTCCGTCTCGAAGCGATCGCGCACAACCTGGCCCATCTGCGGATAGCGCGCCTTAAGGCCCTCCTCGGCGAGCCGGCGCAGATACCCCTCGGAGGTTTGTCCCGCCGGGACCTCGAAGCGCGGCAACAGCGGACGGGTCTCGAGCTCCAGGTGACAGCGCTCCGCGATCCGTAGCGTGTTCGAGATCGCCTCGGGGAAGTCGCGGAACCGCTCTGCCATCTCGGCAGGGGTCTTGAGATAGAACTCGTTGTTGTGGAACCGCATTCGTTTCTGATCCGATACGACGGTGCCCGTTTGCAAACACAGGAGAATGTCGTGCGCCTCGGCATCGTCCTGACGCGTGTAATGCGAGTCGTTGGTGGCGACCAGTGGGATCCCGGTGCGTTGCGACAGCCGGGCAAGACCCTCATTGACCCGGCCTTGCTCTTCCAGGCCGTGGTCCTGGATCTCCAGGAAATAATCGTCGCCGAACATCTGCTGGTACTCGCGGGCCGCCTGCTCGGCTCCCGACTCGTCACCCTCCAGCAGGCGGCTGGCGACTTCGCCGCCAAGGCAGCTGGACAGCGCGATCAGCCCTTCGGTGTGCTCGGCGAGCAACGCCTTGTCGATCCGGGGCTTGTAGTAATACCCCTCCAGGTGCGCGAGGCTGGAGAGCGTGATCAGGTTGCGATAGCCGGCCAGGTCCTTGACCAGAAGGATCAGGTGGTACGGGTCCCGGTCGGCTCGGCCTTCCTTCTGGTGTCGCGAGCGGGTGGCGACGTACGCCTCTTGGCCGATTATCGGGTTGATGCCGGCGGCTTTGGCCTGCAGGTAGAGATCGACCGCGCCGTAGAGCACCCCGTGGTCGGTCAGGGCGATCGCCGGCATCCCGGTCTCTGCCGCCAGGCGGACCATGTCCGAGATCCGGCTGGCGCCGTCGAGCAAGCTGTATTCGGAGTGCGTATGAAGGTGGACGAAGCTCATGCGTTCCGTTCGAGCTTGACGACAGCTTCGATGTGGTAGGTCTGGGGGAACATGTCGACGAGGGCCACCTCCACAAGGGTATAGCGTCCGGCGGTACAAAAACGACTGACATCGCGAGCCAGCGTCGATGGGTCGCAGGAGATGTAGACGATCCGTTCGGCGCGCAAGGTCGCCATCGCTTCGACGGCAGCTTCGGCGCAGCCGGCGCGCGGCGGATCCAGCACCAGGACGTCGACAGATTCGTCCAGGTGGCGCACGGTATCCTCCACCCTCCCGCGACGGTAATGGACGTTACCGCAGCCGTTGAGCTGCATGTTCAGCTCGCCGAGCCGGACTGCGTAGGGGCTCTCCTCGACCGCGATCACGCCGACGGCGCGCTCGGCGAGCCGCGCCGTCAGCATGCCGATGCCGGCGTAGGCGTCGCCGA
>VBGO01000374.1 GCA_005882525.1 Chloroflexota bacterium | reverse complement strand
GCCACGCCCAGCGCCGCCGCTGATCTAGGCCGGACGCGCCCGCAGTCGCGCTTCGGCGATCTCCTCGGCGGCGCGCCGGTTCGAGACGCGCTGGCGCCGGGCTCGCTCGAGCAACTCGCGCGTGGTGCTGCGGAGCTGGCGGCTGGTGACCGTGAAGATCGAATCGAGATTGGGCTCGAGCCGCTTCTCTAGCAGGCCGCAAAACAAAAAGGCGGCGGCGGCGTTGGCCACGAAGTCGGGCAGGATGGTGATCCCCCGTTGCTCCAATTGCATCTCGGCGTCGTCCGTCACGGGGTTGTTCGCCCCTTCGACCAGGAGACGACAGTGGATCTGCCCTTGGTTACCGGCGCGGATGGCGTTACCGATCGCGGC
>VBGO01000375.1 GCA_005882525.1 Chloroflexota bacterium | reverse complement strand
TGCGGGAAAAGGTCGGGGTTTCTGTCTTCCCCGATGATCTCTTCGGCGAGAACTGCTATCTGATCCGTCGGCTCGATACCACGACCGCGGTTTGTGTCGACCCCGGTCTGCAGGTCGACCGTGTGCTGCAACGGATCGAGGAGGAGCGGCTCACCGTGGAGCGGATCCTGGTGACCCACGGCCACATCGACCACGTGGGGGGCGTGCCCGCCCTGCATCGCGAAACCGGGGCCCCGATCGCGATGCACCCGGATGACCTCGCCATCCTCGACTGGGACCAGTTCGGCCAGTTGCCCTTTCTGCCTCCCGGCTTTGCCCCATTCGCGATCGATATCCGGCTGGCCCACGATGCGTCGTTACCGTTCGCGGACCTCAGCATGCGCGTGCTCCACACGCCGGGGCACACGCAGGGTTCGGTCTGCTTTCTCTTCGAGCTCGACTGCTTTGCCGGGGACACCCTGTTCCAGCGCGGCATCGGCCGGACCGACCTGCCCGGCGGGGACACGAAGAAGATCGTCTTCAGTATCCGTAACGTGCTCTACCGGCTGCCGCCCAAGACCACCGTCTATCCCGGGCATGGACCCAGCACCACGATCGAGGAAGAGATGCTCTTGAATCCGTTCGTACCGGCCGACCGCTGATGCGGATCGCGTCGCTGCTGCCCAGCGCCACCGAAATCGTCTGTGCGCTCGGCCTGGAACACGATCTGGTCGGGGTCACACACGAGTGCGACTATCCGGCATCCGTCCGGGCCAAGCCGGTGCTGACCCGCAGCGTGCTCGCCCCCGACGCCTCTGGTGTCGAGGTGGATCGGCACATCCGGGAACTGGTCCACCAGGGAAGCAGCATCTATGCGCTGGACGCCGATCGCCTTTCTCGTCTGGCGCCAGATCTGATCCTGACGCAGGAACTCTGCGAGGTCTGCGCCGTTTCCTACCCGATCGTCGAGCGGGCCGCTCGCCGGCTTGGGTCGTCGCCGCAGCTCGTCTCGCTGGAACCAGAGAGCCTCGACGAGGTTTTCCAGAACATCCTCCTCATCGGCGGGCTGGTGGGACGGTCTGACGCCGCCCAGCAGCTCTGCGCCGGCCTGCGAGAGCGGGTGGCGGCGATCGAGCGGCGCGTGGCCGGCCGGCCCCGGCGACGGGTGGTGGGCCTCGAGTGGGTCGACCCACCGTACAACTGTGGCCACTGGACACCGGAGCTGATCACGATGGCCGGCGGCGAGGACCTGCTCGGCAGCACCGGCCGGCCGGCGCGTGCCGTCGAGTGGCAGCAAGTGATCGACAGCCAGCCCGAGGTGGTCGTCGTGATGGCCTGCGGCTTTTCGCTCGACCGCAGCCTGCGCGAGGTGGCGGCGGCCGGCGGTCGCTTCGATTCGCTCCGAGCCGACATCTGGGTGGTCGACGGCAACGCCTTCTTCAGCCGCCCCGGTCCGCGTCTCGTCGACAGCCTGGAGATCATGGCTGGCATCCTCCACCCCGATGCGGTCGACCCGCCGCGGCCCGCAGTCGCCCGGCGGCTGACCGAGGAATCTATCCGCCGAACATGAAGCGGAAGAACGCGGCGGCCGCCAGGATCAGCAGGATCCCGCCGCCCAGCAGGAGGAGCAGCGCGGCGAGCGTGAAACCAATCGCCCGGCCGAATGCCATTCGCAGCTCCTCCTCCACGGCATGGTCGTCCGGAGCCTCGGTCATCGTCGCGACAGCTCACCACCGACCGGCTCGTCGGCCATGGCGCGAAAGGGACCATGCGGCACACCCAGGTCTGATACCGTCCAGCGGTCGACCGTGGCCAGGCCGCTGGCCAGCTGCTGGACCAGGGTCGCGGCTGGCGCCCGCCGGTCGTAAACCCCGATCTTTGCGGATCGCAGTCGACGGGTCTGCGCGTCGGAGTCGTCGAGCCACCAGGTGGCGCTGACGTCGAGCACGTGGCCGGTCCGCTCTCGATAGCTGATCGTGAGGACCGCCTGCCCGCCCAGCCGGCGAGCAAAGCGAAGTTCCCAGGCGGGCTTCGCCCGCCGGTAGCGATCGATCAGCAGCGCGTGTTCTCGGGCAAAGCCTTCGATCGCTGGTGCCACGGCGCGAAAAGCGTCCACGATTTCGGTGGGGATCGTCCCAGGCCGCGCGGATGGCGTCACCGCGCCATTGTAGAGTTGAGAGAGTGGACCGGCAGGCGCCCGATGTCATCGAGAAAATCCTGACATCGGCCCGAACGATCGCCGTCGTCGGCCTGAGCCCGGACCCCGGACGTCCCAGCCATGGTGTTGCCCGCTACCTGCAACGCGCCGGCTAC
>VBGO01000373.1 GCA_005882525.1 Chloroflexota bacterium | reverse complement strand
TACCCCGGCCCGGTCCAGGTAGCGGGCGGCGGCACCGCCCACGTTGCCGAATCCCTGAAGCGCGACCGTCGCCCCTTGCAGCGGGAGCCCGAGGACGTCGGCCGCCTCGAAGGTCGATTCCGCCACACCGTATCCCGCCATCAACTCGGTGATGGGAATGCCCTCACTCGTCAGCGCCAGCGCCTGCTTGACCCGGCTCAACCCGGCGTCGCCCTCAGCTTTGAATCCGGCCTGGAGCGGATGCGTCAGACCAACCAGCTGGCAGGCGGCGATGATGTCGTCCTCACGGGTGCCGAGGTCCGCTCCAGTCGCGTAGCGCTCAGCGATGAAGGGACGGATGGCGTCGATGAAACCGCGCAGCACCGCCGGCGCCTGGGACGACGCCGGATCGCAGTCGATCCCTGATTTCGCGCCCCCGTAGGGGATGTCGAGGACGGCCATCTTGTGCGACATGGTGCGGGCCAGGTC
>VBGO01000372.1 GCA_005882525.1 Chloroflexota bacterium | reverse complement strand
GAGCGAGGCAGCATGGCTTGGGCGTGCCGGTGGCGGTCGGCAGCAGGAAGTTGCGGTTCAGCGCGCCCTCCCATTCAAGGCCGGCCTCCCTGAACCACTCGAGCATCAGCCCGGTACCGGCCTGGACGGCGTCCATTCCGGCCCGCGCATATGGATGGGTCGGTTCGCGGGCGATCAGCCGCGCGACCGCCTCGGCCGGGTCGGCGACCGGCTCCGTTGCCGTCGCCGTCGGGTACCCGATGACGTCTACGGTGGCAAAGAGAAAGTAGAGAGAGGAGAGGCCGGGCCACACGAGGACCACCTGGCGCCCCGACTGCTGGATCGTTCGCGCGGCGGCCAGCGCCGAAAGCCCGGTACCGATCACCGCGACGTCGGCCTTCATCGCTGACCGGCGACCGTGGCCGGCTCCGCCGCGACGGGGGGAGGGAGCGGCTGGGCCAAGAGCTCGCGGTCGACGTTGTAGAGCTCCATGTGCAGGGCGGTCGTGACCTGCATGTTGCGCAGCTGGCTTCCCCAGAAGACGTGGCGAACGCCACGCCAGCGCGTCTCGAGAAAGTCTGCCATCGCCCTCGTTGCGCTCGCACCGTCGAGGCCGCGGTCGCTCACCAGCCGCGCCGCCAGCCGGTAGGAGCAGATGGCGGCCTGGCAAGGGCCCATGCCGGAGCGGGTCCGGCGGCGGACATCCTCCAGGTCGCGCACGGCCGAGTCCTTGAACCAGGGCGCGACGTCCTGCGGTCGCACCAGCTCGCACTCGCAGAGCAGCGGCTGCAGCGGCGGTTCGTCACCGTGGGGCTTGGGGACGCCGAGCACCGATGGACGGTGGCGCAATTGGTCGAGGGGTTCGTCCCGATCGTTGAGGGGCACTTCGGCCGTGGTGCACGGTGTGCTGACGCCAAGGTGCCGAGCGGCAACGTCGACGACCCGTTCTGCCATCAAACGGTAGGTTGTCACCTTGCCGCCGACGATCGAGGTGAAGCCCTTGATGCCGTCACGCTCCTGGTGGTCGATGACCGCGAAGTTGCGGCTCATCTCGCGACCCTCGGCTTCCGCTCCCAGGTCGTAGAGGGGCCGCACCCCGGCGTAGGCGCGCATGGCGCGCGCCGTCGTAACCCCGTCCAGCATCATGGCGCCCTCTTCGATCATGCGCCGCACCTCATCCCATTCGATGGGGAGGGTTTCCGGGTGCGGCACCTTCGCCGAGGTGGTCCCGAGAATCGACACGCTCAGCCCGGGAACGACGATGTCGCCGTCTCCCGGCTTGTGACAGCGATTGATCGCCGCGTGCGCCAGCCGCCGGGAGAGCACGACCATGGTTCCCTTGACCGGCACCACCTTGACCTCCACCCCGAGCAGGCGGGCCACAAATCCGGCCCAGGCGCCGGTGGCATTGATCACCGACTGGCAGGCGATCGACCCTTCCTCGTTCGTCTTTGAGTCGCGGATGCGCACGCCGGTCAGGCGATCCCCGTCGCGAAGAAAGCCGATGACCTCGGTATGGGTCATCAGGCGGGCGCCTCGGCGCCGCGCCGATTCCACGTTCCCCACCACCAGGTAGAAGGGGTCGAGATGGCCGTCCTCCGGAAGCCAGAAGACGGTACGCACATGTTTCGAAAGAGCCGGCTCGCGCCGGCGCGCCTCATCGACCGAAATCCGCTCGCAGGTGATACCGGTGCGGCGGCAGCCCTCGACGAACCTCGGCTCCCACTCGTGGTCTTCCTCAGTCACCGAAACGAAATAGCCACCCGTATCCTCGACCGTGCTGCGGGCGATCCGGCGCAGGATGCGGCCCTCCTCGACGCACTCGACGGCAGCCTGCTCGTCGTTGACGCAGTACCGCCCCCCCGAGTGGAGCAGCCCGTGCGAGCGTCCCGTGGTCCCAGACGCCAGGTCGCCTTTCTCGACCAGGATGGCCTCGATACCGCGCAGCGTCAGGTCGCGGAGCACCCCG
>VBGO01000356.1 GCA_005882525.1 Chloroflexota bacterium | reverse complement strand
CGACTCGCTCCTGCCCAGCCCGAAGTAGCGTTCTCCTAACGTCCCGCCGCGTAGGCCTGCGCACCCCGCAGACTCGCGGCGGCCGAGAGAATCCCGGTCTGCGGGTTGCGACCAACCGCGCAGATCCGGCCCAGCGACCACCGGGCCTCCTCCACGACCTCGTGTCCGCGACGTCGCAGCTCCTCGAGGACTCCGTCCGGCATTGGCTCGGAATGCATCCGCCCCGGAGGAGCCCCATGCGGCGCGACCGAGCTCGGGACGTGCGTCGTGTGGAACATCGGCGCGTCATTGGCGGCCCTCGATCGACGCCTCACGCGCGATCCGGCGGTAGGTGGCGGCCAGGTCGGGGTTGCGAAACATCTCCCCAGGCCGCGGCCTCCCTGCACCGAGATACAGGGCCGCAGAGCTGGGCTAGTGGTCGCGAAAGAGCGGCTCGACCCTGCTGATCGTTTCGTGCCCTTGAGCTTGGGCCGGGTTGTAAACGCCACCGCTGTCAGTGCGCCTCCTGGAGCCCGCCTCGCCGCGACCAGCTCTCGAGCACCCTGAACAGAACGTAGCCGCCGAGAGCCCACAACGCGCCGACTCTTTCGCTCAGGACCGAAAGAGGCGGACCAGCGACTCTTCGGTCCTGGAGAAGAGACGTCGGAGGCCATCTTCGCTCGCGCTGAGCTCCGCGCTGCGCCCTACTGCCCGCTCTTCCAGCAGGCCAGCCTCGCGCAGAACCTGCACGTGCGCGCTGACCGTGGGCTGTGACAGCTTCAGCTGGCGCGCGATC
The DNA here is from genome assembly GCA_005882525.1 of Chloroflexota bacterium. Classification (GTDB taxonomy): domain Bacteria; phylum Chloroflexota; class Dormibacteria; order CF-121; family CF-121; genus CF-13. The sequence continues at coordinate 2,746 of VBGO01000356.1, read as the reverse complement.
TCCGTGACCGAGGCGGGCTGGCGCGCGAGGCGCAGGAGGATGGTCAGCCGCGTGGGATCGGCGAGCGCTTTGATGCTCGCCGAGACGTCCGCCGCGACCTTGCGGTAGGAAGGCTCTCCGTGCCGGATCCCCCGACCGACATGGACCGTGCCGTGGAGCTCGATCAAGTGGATCTTGCCGCCAAACCAGCACGGGTTGAGGATCAGCTTGCCTTCCCCTGCGGCGGCGTCGGCCATCTCGTCGAGCTCGGGCCGGCCGGGCCACAGCCGGGTGAGGCCGAGCAGGCTCTTGAAGGCGACCCCCTGCTCCTGCAGAGCGCGGCTCCAGCGCTGAGCCTCGGCGACGACGGCTGAGCGGCCTTCCCTCTGCCACTCCGGCTCGACCGCGCGCCAAACGGCGGACAGCAGCTCGGCGTAGCGCTTGCGCAGTCCGCTGTCCGCCCGCAGGCGCTCGAGCCGCTCGCGCACGACCTTTCTCTCCGCCGGCTTCTCGGAGCGCAGCGAGGGAATCTCCGAGCGAGCCTGAGAGGCCTGGTCGAGCTTGTCGAAGAATCGCCGCAGATCGAGGTCGAGCAGCGTGCCCGAGCGATGAGCCAGCACGACCAGCTCGGTCGAGTACTGGGTGAGGCCGTCGGTCCTGAGCTCCGACAGCTGCGGTCCGAAGCGCCGGCGGAGCGGATCCAGGGGGGCGAACGCTCCTTCGTGCTCGTGACCCGATTGGACGAAGTGCAGGACCCACATCAGCTCCAGCACCGCCGAAGGCGCCACGTGGATGCCGGGGGATTGTTCTTCGACCAGGGTCGGCATAGCTTTTGTCCTATGTTAACAACCTAGGGTGTTAGTCCATTGACTATTGCGACAGGTCGCAACCTATAATCCGGAGATGGACCACTACATCTCGGAACGACTCGTTCTCGACGCCCACCGGGAGATGGTCCGGGCGGCCGAGCGCCGGTCTCGCTTGACGCCGCAGTGTCCCGGCGTTCCCTTTCGCGTGTGGGTCGCAAACCGCCTGCGCACGATCGCGGACAAGCTCGACGGACGGCCGCAGCTCCGGCGCGTGGTCTAGCTCCTGGCCGACGAACGCTCGCCCGGGGTGCTGCCGCGGATATGAATAGAACGCGCGCGCGTGCTATAGGTGGCTGATGAATCAATTCTTCGAGGCTCTCGGCCAGGACTGGGTGGACGCCGCGCAGCGCCGTGGAGCGGAGATCAGCAAACCGGCTCTGGATTCTCGCGTCGCCCTCGAGCTGCTGGAGCTGGCGCGCGTGGCGGCGCATACCCAGGAGCGCCGATTCGCGCCGCTGACCAGCTACCTCGCCGGAGTGGCGGCGGAGCGGCTTCGGGCGGCCAAGCCAGGTCTCGACGACGCCGCGGTCGCCGAGTTCATCCTCGAGGTGAGGCAAAAGCTCGAGCGAGAGGTCCCTGGGCTGTAGGCGCCCCTACCGGACGTTGATCACCGGGAGCTGGCGGAAGCTCTGCACCGCCACCCTGGCGGCAAGCGCCGACGCCACCTTGCGGAGGGCCTGAGCGCCGGCAGTGTCGGGGCGCGACACGACGACCGGCGCGCCCGCGTCCGCCTCCTCACGTATCGATCCCTCGAGGGGAATCGCGCCCAGGTAGGGCACGCCGAGCCGCTGGGCCGAGCGCTCGGCCCTCCCGTGGTCGAAGACGAAGTGCTCCTTGCCGCAACCGTCGCAGATGAACCAGCTCATGTTCTCGATGAGACCGAGCGGTGGCACGTTCAGCCCGCGAAACATCTGCAGCGCCTTGAGCGCGATCTTGAGCGCCGCCTCTTGCGGCGTGCACACGATCGCGACGCCGGTCAGAGGAACCGCCTGGGCCAGGGTCAGCGACGCGTCGCCCGTGCCGGGTGGAAGGTCGACCACCAGATAGTCGAGCTCACCCCACAGCACATCGCTCAGCATCTGCTCGATCGCCCGCGCCACCAGCGGCCCGCGCCACACCATCGCCTTGTCGGCCCCAGTCAGCAGTCCGATCGAGATGACCTTCATGCCGAAGGCGTCGAGCGGCACCAGCTTTTGGTCTTGGACTCGCGGCTGCTCGCCAACGCCGAGCATGCCGGGCACCGAAGGGCCGTAGATGTCTGCGTCGAGCAGCCCCACGCGCGCCCCCGACATCTGGAGCGAGGCCGCGAGGTTCACGGCGACCGTGGACTTGCCCACGCCGCCCTTCCCCGAGCCCACCGCGATCACGTGCTTCACACCGGGGATCGCCGCCTCATGCGAGCGGCGATTGAAAGCGGCGCGGACGTTGGCGGTCATCTTCAGGTCGACGGCCGTTACGCCGGGAAGGTCGGAGACGAGTTGACGCGCGAGGGTCTGGAATCGATCGCGTACAGGACAGGCGGGGGTCGTCAGCTCGAATGTGAAGCTGACCTGCCCCGCGTCGGTGATCGCGATGTCTTTGATCATGCCGAGACTCACCACGTCGCGGCCGAGGTCGGGGTCCTTGATCGCGGACAGCGCGGCGAGGACGTCCTCCCTACTGGGCACTGAAGATCACCGCGGCCCGCATCGCGAGCACCCCCAGCAGCACAAGGAGCGAGACGACCACCGTATCCAGGCGCACCCCAGCCACGGTGGCCGACCCGCCCGCCGCCTGCATCCGCGTATGTCCACGCGCCTCGACCAGGGAACCCGCGATACCCGCCACCGCGATCGCCCACAGTGGCAGCCACGGCAGGACTCGAGACAGGACGCCCGCAACTGCGATGGTGATGAAGA
>VBGO01000362.1 GCA_005882525.1 Chloroflexota bacterium | reverse complement strand
CTCGGCCATCAGCCGTTGCCGGCGCAAAGCGAGGTCATCGGCGCAGTCAATGACATGGCCGGCCCGCGCGATGTCGTCGTCTGCGCGGCCGGCTCGATGCCGGGTGATCTCCACAAGCTGTGGCGGACGCGCGATCCGAAGCAATACCACGTGGAGTACGGCTACTCCTGCATGGGCTATGAGATCGCCGGCGCGCTCGGCGTCCGGATGGCGGCGCCGGACCGCGACGTCTTCGCCATAGTCGGCGATGGTTCCTACCTGATGCTCGGCACCGAGATCGTCACCGCCATCCAGGAAGGGATCAAGCTGATCATCGTGCTGGTCGACAGCCACGGCTTCAATTCCATCGGCAGCCTCTCGCGGTCGCTCGGCACGGACGGCTTTGGGACCCAGTACCGATTTCGCAAGGATGGATCGATCGGGCTCGATAGCGACAAGGCGCCGGGGGCCGTCCTGCCGATCGACCTGGCGGCGAATGCCGCCAGCCTGGGCGCCGACGCGGTGCGGGTCGGCAGCATCGATGAGCTGCGCACCGCGCTGCAGAAGGCGAAGCAGGCGACCCGGACCTCGGTCATCTGCATCGAGGTCGACCGCTACGAGGCCGTGCCCAACTACGAGAGCTGGTGGGACGTTCCGGTCGCCGAGGTGGCGGCCGTCGACGCCGTGAAGGCGGCTCGGGAAAGCTACGAGACATCGAAGAAGAAGGAACAACGCTACCTGTAGGAGGGAAGACAAGAAATGGCCGCGACTTATCCGGACGTCATTCCTATGATCGCGTACGAGGACGGCCCCAAAGCGATGGACTGGCTGTCGTCAGCCTTCGGCTTCAAAGAGCGGGCGCGGATGCTGGGCCAGGACGGCCGGCTCAGCCACGGTGAGATGCAGGCCGGCGACGGCGTCATCATGCTTGCTACGCCGACACCCGACTACCAGGCTCCCCGTCACCACCGCGACGCCTGCGAACCGGCGAAGAAATGGTCGTCAGTTCCCTACATCGTCGATGGCGTCCTGGTCTACGTGGGTGACGTCGACGCGCACTTCAAGCAGGCGAAGCAGGGCGGCGCCACCATCATCACCCAGGTCGAGGCCGATGACTACGGGAAGCGCTATCGCGCCGAGGACATCGAGGGCCATCGCTGGATGTTCATGCAGCGGCCCTGACGATCGCTACGGGGTGCGCCCGGGTAGGCGTTCGACGACCCGGCCAGCCTGGAGGCCGAAATCCCAGACGTCGATGGAGGGCGGATCGACGCCCAGCGTCGTAAGCGCGGTACAGATCTGACTCCGATGATCGTTCCCGTGCTGGAGCGCCTGGGCGAGCCCGATGCCCATCGGGGCGTCACGCTCGAAGCCGTCGTCGCCACGCTCGTGGAAGATTTCGTCCGGATCGAGGGCCCTGGCCAGGAGTCGCGACCAGGCGACGCCGTGGCGCTCCATCGCTATCCGGAGTCCCGGGAGGTCCATCTGGTCCTCGTCGACCAGAGGGGATCGCTTACCGGTCATGGCGATCAGGTATGACGAGTCACCTACGACAAGGTGGCGCATCGTCTCGAGAATCGAGCCGTACGTTCCCGGGACGGTGGTCCTCAGCTGCTCCGCGCTGAGCGCGAGGCACGCATCGACCAGGCGCAGCGTCGCCCACACATGGTGCGCAAACGCGTCCGCGAATGCCGGCCTGCTCATCCGGCCACCGTACCAAACGCCGGCCATGGGTTGGCGATAATTGACGGATGCTCAGGCAATTTACGGCGACCCTGCGAAAGAGCACGAGTAAGGGCGGCTGGACCTACGTGGTCATGCCCGATTCCGTCAAGTTCTTTGGCACCCGGGGCCTGGTGAAGGTGCGGGGCACGATCGACGGCCATCCGTTCCGCAGCTCGTTCATGGCGATGGGCGACGGCACGCACAAGCTGCCGGTGAAGGGCGACGTGCGGAAGGCGATTGGAAAAGAAGCGGGCCAGCGGGTGACGGTGCGGCTCGAGGAGCGGTTAGGCGCCTAGACGAGCGGTGGCATGAAACCGTTCCGATTCGCGGCCGGGATCCGCCACACGTCGACGCGCGTCGAGTTCGTCAACGAAGTCCGCGAGGTCGAACGCCTCGGCTACTCCGCCCTGATGCTGTCCGACCACCTCGTCGATCAGTTCGCGCCGATCTCGGCGCTGGGTGTGGCGGCCGGCGTCACCTCGACGCTTCGACTCGGCACCTTCGTCTTCAACAACGACCTGCGCCATCCAGTGGTGCTCGCCCAGGAGCTGGCCACGCTGGACCGGCTGAGCGACGGGCGCCTGGAGATCGGCATCGGTGCGGGCTGGAACAAGCCCGAATACGACGCGGCCTGTATCGCGTATGACCCCGGGTCGGTCCGGATCGATCGGCTGGCCGAATCGGTCGTCATCATGAAGGGACTCTTCGCGGACGGCCCGATCGACTTCGAGGGTCGCTTCTACCGGGTCAGGGGCTTCGAGGACCTACCGCGGCCGATCCAACGTCCCCACCCGCCGTTCGTCATCGGAGGCGGCAGCCCCAAGCTGCTTCGCTTTGCCGCGCAGCAGGCCCAGATCGTCGGCATCGCACCCCGCGTGCGTCCCGATGGCAAGGCGGATGTGATGGGCTGCACCCTGGCGAGCAGCGAGGCGAAGGTCGCCATTATCCGCGAGGCCGCCGGGTCTCGGTTCGACCAGCTCGAGATCAACACCTACCCCTCGTTCTCGGCCGGCCCGCCGCCCGTGAGGTGCAGGACCGAATCCGTCAGCGCTACGGCGTCGAGCTTTCCGAGGACGACATCCTCGGGTCCCCTCATGTCTTCATCGGGAGCGTGGCCCACCTGATCGAAAAGTTTCAGATGCTCCGCGAGCGGCTGTCGATCAATCACATCTTCGTGGGCGAGGAATTCCGCGACTTTGCGCCGGTGCTCGAGCGGCTCAGCGGCTCCTGACTCAGGGACAGTGGCCCGATGAACGTGAGCTGGTTGCCGCTGCTTGGAACGACGGTCGCCCTTCTCGGCCTCTTCGCGATGTCCGAGTTTGCGGGTCGACACGGGCTGCCGGCCGAAACAACCCGGCGGCTGGTCCACATCACGGGTGCCGGGACGACGGCCCTGCTCCCCCTCTACCTTCAGCTCCGCGATGTCGTCCTGCTGGCCATCGCATTCACGGTGTTCCTCGGGTGGACCCGGGTGCGCGGTTCCCTGCGGAGCGTGCATGCGGTGGCGCGACCAACGCTGGGTGCGGTGGTCTTTCCCATCGGCTTGCTGCTGGCCGCCCTCGCGGTCTGGCTGCATCCTGCCGCGCTCGCCTACGCCGCGCTGATGCTGGCCGTCGCGGATCCGGCGGCCAGTGTCGTTGGCCAACGATTCCGCGGCCCGAGCTGGCAGGTCCCCGGCGGGCGGAAGAGCGCGCTCGGCAGCGTCGCGTTCTTCGCCGTCGCCCTCGCCCTTGGCACCGTTTTTGCGCTGGCGGCGGGCAACGGCGCGATCCTGGCCGTCGCTGGGG
>VBGO01000361.1 GCA_005882525.1 Chloroflexota bacterium | reverse complement strand
GCTGGCTAGCTGGCTGATGACGACGAATGGCGTCCCGATGCGGACAATCAGGCGGGTGGCGCGACCGCTGAACGGCGCAAGCGCGGCGATGAACAACATCATCTGGGCCATCCCGATGTGACGCGTCCAGAGCGGATCACCGGAGACCAGCTCGCGATACGGCACATAGGCGCGCAGCGCAGCCAGGCGGAGGTAGCGCGCCAATGGCGGTGCGATGACGTAAAGCGGCAGACCGCCCCAGCTCACCGCGGCGGCACTGCTGCACAGCGTGAGCCAGGAGTCCGCCTCGATGTCGAACATCGCTCCCACGTTGCTCGTGCCGCGCCGGCGCGCGATGGGACCGTCCAGCCA
>VBGO01000360.1 GCA_005882525.1 Chloroflexota bacterium | reverse complement strand
AGGAGCTGGACGCCGCGTGCCATCGCCGCTGACGACCATGTCAATCAGCGCTTCACCGCAAACGACGATCACGGCACGATCTCGCCGGATCCTCGGGTGACAAGGCTTGTGGCGACAACGACGTGCACGGACGGCGAGTGGTCGCCATCGATGCGCCGGAACAGCTGCTCCGCTGCGGGCCGACCCATGGCCGTGATGTTCGCGCCTGGAGCCATTCTCAACCAACCTGCTCGTACGCCTATTGCGCTAAAGCCTATCGCGGCTCTCGGAACAACGAACTCACCCGCTAGTGCTGCGGAGAGCGTGCTCGTAGCCGCACAGCGATGACGGAACTTGGCCGCCGGCCTTAACCAACTACTGGGTGTCCCTTAGGAAGAGGACCTCCGCACCGATCGGCCGAAAGCCGGCTGCGAGGAAAGCTCTCAGCGAGGCACGTTAGCTGCCGATCCGGAACCGGGTAGGATCGAGCTGTCCCATGAAGACGCACTCCGAGCTCTCGGCGTTTCCACCCCCGGGCGTTGAGGTCCGCATCATCGAGCGCTTCGTACAGCTCGCTGGCCGGCGCATTCTGGAGGTCGGGTGCGGTGACGGCCGTCTGACATTCCAATATGCATCGCGGGCATCGGCCGTAGTTGCCATCGACCCGGACCCAGATTCAATCGCTGCTGCTCGGCGGGTCCGCGCTGTCGAGGGCGTCCGCCACGCTGCGTTCCAGGTGGCCTCCGGGGAACGGCTGCCGATGAGCGGGCAACCGTTCGATGTCGCGCTGTTCAGCTGGTCCCTCTGATGAATCGCGCTCAAGGGCATGGTCCATGTCCTCAGGCGTACGGGGCAAGCCTTGCGGCCGGGCGGCGTTCTGGTGAGCATCCAGCCGCATCGGAGTAAGCGGCTCTCGATCTCAATCACGGCGCGAAGCCAGCGCGTCCCGGTTGCCGCCCTGGTCAATCCCCCGTTTGAACGCTACCTGTCCGCCGCGGAGGCATCACTTCGTCGCGTCGTTCTCGATCGCTGGTTTACGCTGATCGGCCGGACAAGTTACGACTACCGGACCCGGCTGGCGAATCTTTCGGAGCTCGATCGGTACCTCGATCTGCTCTCGCCGCGGCCTCGCTTCCCACCGGGCGGCCGGAGGCGGCTAAACGTTCTATGGGCCTCCCGACTGCCCGGCGCGCGGATTCAGGTAACCGAATCGATGGTTCTCATTGCATTGCGGGTGACGTCCACCGCGCATAACGCCAGGCGTTAGTTCGGCTCAGCCCGCCGGGCCTCGTCGCGGCTCACGACAGCCTCTTGACAGCCAATGGTCCGTCTCTTAAGATTCAAACATTCAATTGAATATTTGATAGGGGGGCGGTGCTAAGCGGGACATCGCGCGGATGAACTGGTGAGGGAGTGAAGATGCCGCAGCAGATCATGCAGCGCTCGGCCGAGCGGGAGGGCCGGGCAGCCAAGACAGCGTTGTTTGACGAGTTCGCGCGACTGGCGCAAGCGTTGGCCAACGGCCGTCGCCTCGAGATCGTCGACATCCTCGCCAACGGTGAGCGGACTGTGGACCGGCTGGCGGCTGAGACTGACCTTTCCGTCGCAAATGCCAGTCGGCACTTGCAGGTTCTGCGTGAGGTCGGCCTTGTTCGTCGGCGGCGCGCCGGGACTCGAATTTATTACGAACTCAGGGATGTGAAGGTCTTCGACATGTGGCGCAACCTGCGTAGCGTGGCTGCCGTACACCATGCGGAGATCAGCCAGCTGGCTGACTCGTACCTGGGCGCCCGCGATAGCCTGGAGCCGATCACGCGAACGGAGCTGCTCCGTCGGTTGAAGCAGGGAGACGACGTCGTCGTACTCGATGTCCGGCCAACGGAAGAGTTCGCGGCCGGTCACGTGCCGCCCGCGATCTCGATCCCGCTTGCTGAACTTCGCCGACGGCTTCGTGAACTGCCCCGCGACAAGCAGGTCGTCGCGTACTGCCGTGGCCCCTACTGCGCCTTCGCCCATAAGGCCGTTCGGATCCTCCAACAAGCCGGGTTTCGTGCCCGACGGCTCGAAGAGGGATTGCCGGAGTGGAAGGCGGCCGGCCTTCCGGTCGCCATCGGAGAAAGGAGGTCGTGAAATGGCAACGACGCTAACGCGTCCAAAAATCGACGTCACATCGTTGGATCCCTACGCGTTCATGGCCGTTCTTGGTAAGCGCGTGATCCATCCCGGTGGCCGTCGCTCGACGGAGGAGCTCTTCAACCTGGCCCAATTACAGGCGGGTCAAAAGACGCTCGATGTCGGCTGTGGAGTCGGGACCACCGCCATTCAGATGGCGCGCCGTTTCGGCGTCGCCGTCACGGCGGTCGACATCTCGCCGCTCATGCTCGAGCGAGCCCGGCGCAATGTCCAGCGGGTTGGCCTTGGGCGGGACATCGAGGTTGAGCAAGGCGACATCGTCGCCCTGCGCTTCGCGGACAACACCTTCGATCGGGTGATTGCCGAAGCTGTCACGATGTTCGTCGACCGCCTGCGCGCCGCTAAAGAATTGGTCCGCGTCTGCCAGCCCGGTGGGATG
>VBGO01000359.1 GCA_005882525.1 Chloroflexota bacterium | reverse complement strand
AGAAGACGATCGTGATCGATGATCGCATCGCGTTCGTCGGTGGCATCGACCTGACCAACTTCCATGGCGATCGCTGGGATACCCAGGACCACCCGCCGCGGGCTCCGGTCGGCTGGCATGATGTCGCGGCACGGATCGCGGGGCCCGCGGTGCAGGACGTCGCGGAGAATTTTGCGATGCGCTGGCACGCCGTCACCGGCGAGCGCCTGCCGACGGTTGCGCCGCCCTCACCGGCCGGCGACGTGGAGCTGCAGGTGGTGCGCACGGTGCCCGACGGCATGTATCGGCAGCTCCCACGAGGAGACTTTCGTATCCTCGAGTCCTACCTCCGCGCTCTGCGCGCCGCGCGCCGATTCATCTACCTGGAGAACCAGTTCCTCTGGTCACCCGAGATCCTCGCTGTCCTGCGCGACAAGCTTGCCCGGCCGCCGACACCCAACTTTCGGATGATTCTCCTTCTTCCCGCCAAGCCCGACAAAGGTGGCGACGATACGCGCGGTCAGCTCGGGACGCTGGTCCAGGCCGACACTGACCAGGGTCGGCTGCTGGCCTGCACGCTCTACGCGATTGGTGGGGAGAAGGATTGGCCGGTCTACGTTCACGCCAAGGTCGGTATCGTCGACGACGCGTGGATGACGATCGGCTCCGCCAACCTGAACGAGCACTCCCTGTTCAACGACACCGAGATGAACCTCGTCACGCACGACCCGCGCCTGGCACGGCAAACCCGCCTCCGGCTGTGGTCGGAACATCTGCAGCGGCCGCTGACCGATCTGCAAGAGGAGCCCCTCGCCGTGATCGACCGGCTCTGGAAACCGATCGCCCATGAGCAGGAGGAACGGCGCAAGCGCGGCGAACGGCCGACGCACCGCCTCACCAGGCTCCCCGGTGTTTCTCGCCGATCGGGTCTCCTGCTCGGCCCTCTCCAGGGCCTGCTGGTCGACGCTTAACGATTGCGCTCGTTCCGAACGAACAGCGCCGTCCCGACCACCAGGAAGACCACGAACATTCCGGCCATCACCGCCAGGTCCAGGAGGGGTGGATCCAGCACCGTGCGCGAGTACTCCGGTCGCCCCGCGTAGAAGGCCCCGCGCGCCAGGTCGACGGCATAGCGCATGGGGGAGATCCGCGAGAGGATTTCCAGGTACGGAGGAAGGACCTTGATCGGGTTGAAAATCCCGGCCAGGAAGAACTGCGGCAGCATCACGAACGTGAAGACCTGCCCGGCCATCTCCTGACTGCTCAAGTTGGACAAAACCAGGACGCCGAACGCGCCGCCGAGCAGGCAGATCAGCAGCCCCGCGATCACGAGGCCGCCAACCTCTGCGGCCGAGGCGCGGATGCCGACGATGAACGCGAACGCGATGATGGCGGCCGCCTGGGGAAGGGCGACCAGGGATTCTCCCAGAATCTTGCCGATGATGATCGAATAGCGTGAGATCGGTGAGACGAACATCTCCTGGCTGAAATCGTTCTCCCGATCGCTGATCAGTGACATCACGCCTTGCGACGTGGTCTGAAAGAGCGTCTGTCCGAACACGCCGGTGAACGTGAACACGAGGAAATTGAAGCCGACGTTGCGGCCCAGGTTCGACTGAAGACTGCCGCCCAGGACGCCGATCAGGAGGAGCGGAAACACCAACGTTGTCACCATTCGCGGGCGGTCGCGCAGGAGCTTCATCAGGTCGCGCTGGGCGATCGCCAGGATCGGCCCGAGCTCACTCATCACGGGTTCCGATGATGGCGAGGTAGGCGTCTTCGAGCGAGGGCTGATGGACGCTCACGAGCGAGAGCGGAGTGTCGATCGCTTTGAGCAGCTGATGCGCGCTCCCACCGTCCAGGCCAATCTTGAACCGCGGTGTCTCGGTGAACGTCAGTCCTCGCGCCTGCAGCTCGTTGCGAAGGCGGTCGCGGTCGTCCGCGTCGATCACGACATGCTCGCTGACCAGCTTCGCCTTGATCTCCGAGGGCGCCCCGAAGGCCACGATCCGGCCCCGGTTGATGATGCACACGCTGTCGGCGCCCTCCGCCTCCTCCAGGTAGTGAGTGGTCAGAAAAACGGTCGTGCCGGCGGCCTGCACGCTGCGCAGGTAGTCCCACAGGTTCCGGCGGCCGTTCGTATCGAGACCGCGGGTTGGCTCGTCGAGGAAGAGGATGTCGGGTCGATGCATCAGGCTCCGGATGATCTCGAGCTTTCTGCGGGTGCCGCCCGATAGTGTCTTGATCGGCCGGAAGACGTCGGTCTCGATGTTGAGCAGAGCCGCCAGATCGTGGACCTGCCGGCGGTAGGCTTCCGGCATCAGGCTGAAGCGCGGCCGGTACGGGTACAGCCGGTAAAGCACGGCGTGGAACCGAATGTTCTCCTCGCCGGTGAGGTTCATGTCGAGGCTCGGGTTTTGAAAGATGATGCCCACCCTGGCACGAACGGCGCTGGCCTGGGCGACCACGTCGTAGCCGGCGATCCGGACTCGTCCCGACGAAGGCCCAAGGGTGGTGGTCAGGATGGAGATTGTCGTCGTCTTCCCCGCACCGTTGGGACCGAGGAAGGCGAAGAACTCCCCCTTTCGCACGGTGAAGCTGA
>VBGO01000367.1:6603-7809 GCA_005882525.1 Chloroflexota bacterium | reverse complement strand
TCGTTGACCTTCACGCCGGCGGCGCAGAAGTCGGCATTGACATGGGGGTGGAACTTGCCGCTCGTGAAGTGCACTCCGCAGGCTATGCCCACACCGCGACCCGGCTTGGGGTTGGCCCTCTTCTCGCGCCAGCCGATCGCTTCGGCGGCCTTCTCCAAGCACTCAACGATGCCGCAACTGGTGAGAGTCGGGCCCGAGATCGCCTTGTCACCCGGCCGCGACAGGTTCTTGAGTCGGAACTCGACCGGGTCCATGCCCAGGTGCTCGGCGACTAGGTCGGTGTGGCACTCGGCGGCGAACGTGAACTGCGGGCTGCCGAAACCCCTGAACGCGCCTCCGAAGGGATTGTTGGTGTAAACCGTGTCGCCGTCGTAGCGATAGGCGGGGATCCTGTAGACGGCGCCGCCCAGCATCGACTGCGTGAGCGAGACGCCCGGCCCATAAGAGGTGTAGGCGCCGTTTTCCATGATGACGTGCGCGGTACGGGCTGTGATGGTGCCGTCCTTCTTGACGCCGGTCTTGATGTCGATGATCTCAGGGTGCCGGGTCCGGCTGGAGATGAATTCCTCGTCGCGGGAATGGAACATCTTCACCGGGCGGCCGAGATTCATGGAGGCCTGGATGGCGACCACATAGATCGAATGCGGCTCCGACTTCGAGCCGAAGCCACCGCCCAGGTAAGGCGAGATGATACGGATCTTGTTCGCTGCCATCCCGAAGATTCCGATTAGCCCGAAGCGGTCGAAAAACGTGGACTGGCTCGACATATGGAGCGTCACCCGGCCTGAGGCGTCGTAGTCGGCGACGACCGCGTGCGGCTCCATGCAGGCGTGGGCCTGGCGGCTAGTGATGAAGCGGTCCTCGAAGACATGGTCGGCCTCAGCGAAACCTGCGTCCACGTCGCCGGCGATCACTCGGTTGTGGGCGGCGATGTTGCGCTCTGTGCCCTCGTGGATCCGGGGCGCGCCCTCGGCCATCGCCTCTTCGGGATCGAATACCGCCGGCAGTGGTTCGTACTCCACGTCGGTCGCGCGGATTGCATGCAGCGCGGTCGCCTCGTCGATCGCGATCGCGGCCGCCACCCCCTCGCCGGCGTAGCGCACCACGCCGTCGGCAAGGGCGGTCTCGTCTGGGATGAAGGCCCCGTACTTGTTCTGGGGCATGTCTTTCTGGGTGTAAACGGCCAGCACACCTGGCATCGCCTCC
>VBGO01000367.1:0-6574 GCA_005882525.1 Chloroflexota bacterium | reverse complement strand
ATCTCGCCATAGACCATCCCCGCCAGCCTCATGTCGTAGGCGTAGGGGGCGCGGCCGGTCACCTTCTCCAGCGAGTCGGTCCGCGGCAGCGAACGGCCAACGACCCGGTATTGGGAAGGCGGGTCCTGGCGCTGTCGCGGCTGGCCAGAAGCGGCCATGATGGCGTCCACGATCTTGGCGTAGCCGGTGCAGCGGCAAAGGTTGCCGCGGATCCCCTGGCGGACCTCCTCCTCGGTCGGTTTGGGGTTCTCGGCCAGCAGGGCCTTGGCGGTCATGATCATTCCTGGCGTGCAGTAGCCACACTGGGCGGCGAAGTTCTCGGCGAAGGCCTGCTGGACGGGGTCGAGCTTCCCGTTCCGGGCGAGGCCTTCGATGGTCATCACCTTATGTCCGGCGGCCTCGACCGCCAGCACCAAGCAGGACTTGACGACCTTGCCGTCCAGGTGAACCGCGCACGAGGCGCACTCACCCTCATTGCACGCTCGCTTGGTACCGGTGAGGCCTAGATCGTCGCGTAGCGCATCCACCAACGAGCGGTCGGGCTCGACCAGCAAGTCGTAGTTGACGTCGTTGACGTCAATTTGAATGGGCATCTTTGGCATTGCTTTCCTCCTTCAGTCGCCCGTCATAGGCCTCGGTTTCGGGTCCCGCCGGCCACCATGTTGACCAGGCGGTCAACCTCCTCCACGTCGCCGATCTCCTCCAAGCGGTCTTCTCCCGCCCACTGCCGCGCCCACCACTGGTAGAGGTCGAGCTGGCGCTTGCCGTTGAACATCCGGATCGCCGCACTGCGCTCATCGGTGAAGCAGATGTAGAGGTTTGGGATGCGACCCGCCAGCTCGCGCAGGCCCGCGAATGTGGTCACTCCGCGGGTGGGCATGCAGTCGCTGATCAGGATGACGTCGGTCGCCTCCGGCATTCGCGCAGAGAGCAGTGCGCCCGCATGGAACGCCCTGCCCAGGTCGGTGGCGCGGCCCTCGGAAAGCCGCAGAATGCGGTCGGCCACATCCTCCACGTCGCAGTCCTCGCCGAGTCCCTTGATCTCCTGAAGCTCATCGTCGAAACTGACCACTGCGTAGTCGGCCCGGCCGGATGCGGATAGGTGGGCCAGGACAGCCGCCATCGTCGCGGCCAGCTCCAGCTTCCGGCCTACCATCGAACCCGAGTGGTCGACCAGGATCGCGTAGTTGCGGACCTGGCGCTGCCGTGTGAGCACGCGGAGCTGATCGCGCTCGAGCTGTCCAGCACGGGCCACGAGGCCGTTCAGGGTAGTGCCTAGATCGAGCGGTCCTTGGACCGCTTCGCTCCAAGGCACGCTGGCCAGCATCCCGCCGGTGGCCGAAGAGCTCTCCAGGGGCCGACCGCCGGTGGGCTTGAGCACGTACTCGCGGGCTCGTCGCAACACCTCGTCCAGGTGTCGTCCGGATACCGCCGGCGGCGGGCTGGTCCCTGTCGACCATCGGCACCGAGCGGGAGTCGCCAGGTTCGCCGCTGCCTCCGGGGCGTGCCAGCCCTGGTATCTCATCCGGCGTCGACGGCTCTCGAGCCGGCTTCTGGCCGCCCTGCTCGAGCGCCACGTCACCGTGCTCGCCCAGCGTCGACAGTCCCTCGCCCTCCGCCTCCGCGGGCTCGCCCGAGGGCGCCGCCACCATGCCAGCGACCAACTCCTCGACGCTGCCGTGGTAACTCCGCCCAAGCACGATCTCGATCAGCTCGTGGACAATCTCGCAGGCAGTGCGGTTCACGGTCGGCCGGACTCGCAGCTTGCCCGCGTAGGCACTGCAGGCGAGCATCCGCAGGGTGCCCGCGTCGAGGTCGTCAGGCGCGTAGCTGGCGATAAGGTCGACGAAGTCGATGGCCGCGCGGACCGAGGCGCCGTGGCGCAGATCGGCATGACCGCGCGACTCGCGCGCCAGGTCGACCGCGAATGCATGGATGCCCTGCCGGCCGTCGCCACAGCGGCGGCGTACGATCTCCAGCTCCTCATCGCGAGACTGGTAGTCAAGTTCAAGCACGACGAAGCGGTCGGCCAGGCCACGAGAGAGCCTGGCAGTGCCCACATCGTCGAGCGGGTTGAGCGCACCCACTACCGTGAACCCCGGCAGCGCCTCCACGCGTCCCAGGTGAGGCACCTCCAGGTAACCTTCGGAAAGCGCCGTCATGAGGACGTTGAGGGCACCGCTGGGAGCCCGATTAATCTCCTCCACGTAGAGGATCCCTCCCGCAGTCATGGCCCGGGTCAGCGGTCCAGGCATGAAGTACTCCGGCCGGTAGCCGCCCTTCAGCACCATCGGCGGATCGAAGGTGCCGACCAACGAGTAGGCGGTAAGCTGTTCATCGCCCGTGACGTCCACGAAGCGGTCCGCCTCCCTGCCCAGGTGGCGGGCGAGAGCCCGGAGCATTGTGGTCTTGGAGACCCCGGGCAGCCCAACCAAGAGGACCGCCTTACCGCTGCGGATCGCTCCAAGCAGTAGGCGCAGCTCGGAGCGGCGGCCGACGACTTGACGCGCAATCTTTTCGGGCAGCTCTATGTTCGTGGCCCCCTCCCCGCCGCAACCATATCAGAGACAGGTGTAAATGTTGACAATATCCTCGGATGGTGAAATGGGCCATGGCTGAGAGGCAAGAGTCCGAGGTTGCGTTCGTCCCGCTGCCGGTGCGGCAGCCGGCCGACCAGGTCAGGCTGACCATCCTGGAGGCCATCGTCTCGGGCAAACTCGAGCCGGGCGACCGCCTGCCGAGCGAGCACGAGCAAGCCCGTGCCTTCAAGGTCGGCCGGAGCGTGGTGCGCGAGGCTCTCCGTTCGCTGGCGCAGCTGGGCTTGATCTCGGTCGCGCCGGGCCGTCACGGGGGCTCGTTCGTGAACAGGCTAGACGCCGGCCCGGTGGAGCGCAGCTTGCGCGAGGCCATGGACCTGCTCGTCCACTTCGAGGCCGTGACGATCGCTGAGCTGGTCGAAGCGCGTCGGGCCATCGAGGGCATGTGTGCCAGCCTGAGCGCGCTGCGGCGAACGGACAATGAGCTGGCGGCCATCGGCGAGACCATCGAGTCGGCCCAGGATGATTCGCTCTCCAACGACGGCTGGCTTGACTTGGACATCCAGTTCCACCGAGCAGTAGCCCACTCAGCCCACAACCGGGCGCTCATCGTGCCCTTGGCCGCGCTGCACGGTGTCGCGCAGCCCCGCCTCAACCAGGCGATTCTGCCCCTCCTTTCGCGGGCTCGGGTGAACAGCCAGCACCGCGCCGTCTTCGACGCGATCAGCGCCCGTGAGCCCGAGGCTGCGCGGCTCGCCGTCGAGCGCCACCTCGACTATCTGGAGAGCCTGTATCGCAAGGGCGGCCTTCTAAGCCGCCGCCGCCGCTCGGTCGCAGGCGCCGTAGCAACGTCGGGCTGGCGGGCAGCCCGGGAATCTGGCGGAGACCGCCCTCGCCGCTGAGCAGGCGAGATCTCCACCCTGGTTGAAGGACCGCAGGACTGCGGATCTTCCTGTCCTTGAAGAGAGAGGAGGTTTGGCCTAGCGACTACGAGAACGTCACCCAGACGCTGGCCGCGGTCGGGCACTGGGTTGACGATTACAACCGCGAGCGTCCGCACCAGGCGCTCAAGAACCGGACGCCTCATGAGGTGCGTCGCGAGGCCCTGGAGTCAACGCTATCCGCGGCCAGACATATCAACGCCGGGAGGGATCACTACGATCACGAAATCTGCATACTCACCGCGGACTTTCACATGGCCACGGACATGAGTTACGACGACAACGCTCTCGTCGTCGAAATGTGAAGCTGCGGATCAACTCACTTCAAGAACAGGAGCAGTCCAAATGAGCTGGAACCCCTACGAGAGCCTTCCCCGGGCGGCCTCATTCACTCTGACCAGCAGCGACCTGCGGGAGGGCGAGAAACTGGCCACGCCGCAGGTCAGCGGCATCTTCGGCGCCGGCGGGCAGGACGTTTCCCCGCAGCTCTCCTGGAGCGGCTTCCCGTCAGGGACGAAGAGCTTCGTGGTGACCATGCACGACCCCGACGCGCCCACGGTCAGCGGCTTCTGGCACTGGGCAGTGGTGAACATCCCCGGCAACGTCACCCAGCTGCCTGCCGGCGCCGGCGACGAGTCAGGCTCAGGCCTGCCGCACGGCGCCTTTCAGATCCCGAACGACGCCAGGATGGAACGCTTCCTCGGCGCCGCGCCCCCGGAGGGCCACGGGAAGCACCGCTACATCTTCGCAGTCCACGCCCTCGACGCCGAGCGGATCGAGATTGACAAGGGAGCGACGCCCGCCTTTCTGATGTTCAACCTATTCGGCCGCACCCTCGGCCGCGCCTTCCTCACCGGCTGGTACGAGAGGTAGGCCTACGACAGGCCTCCATCCAGCGCCAGTCATCGCCTCGGGGGCCTGTTGGGCACACAAACTCGGCCGCACCGTCACATCACAGCAGGCCACCTCGTTGAATTGACGATCGCTCGATAGGATGGCGGCGTTTAACGACCACATCCGCTCCCGCCTACGGCTCCTTTGCCCCGACAGACTCTAGCTGCGGTCGGCATGGCCTCCCGCGAGTACTCGCGCAGCAGGCCGCCAAGTCTCTCGCGGCAGACGATTGGTCCCACGGTCACGACCGGATCCGAGCGCGCGATCGGTGTACCGAGCCCAAGCCCGCGATGCGGTCGTGCCCGGTTGTAATGCTCGAACCACTGGGTCAAGACGCGCTCCGCGTGCCGCCGGTCGATGATCAGAAGCCAATCTAAACATTCGCGCCGGGTGGAACCGATTTGCCGCTCCAGGTGGGCATTTGCCCGGGGCGCCGCAATCGGAGTCTTGATCGCCATCATGCCCTCCGCCTGGAACACCGGATCAGAGCCGCCGCCGAACTTAGCGTCGTGACCGTGGATCACGAATCGCGCCTTGACTCCGTGCTCGTCCAGTTCCCAGACCAGATTCCTCGCCTGCTGGGTCACCCAGGCCGAGTCTGGGTTATCAGTCACCGCGAACCAGATCAGACGCCGGGTCTCCAGCTCGATATATAAAAGGACGTAGAGCCGCTTCAAGAACAGGGTGTCGAGACTGAAGAAGTCGCTGACCAGGATCGCCGACGCCTGAGCTCGCAAGAACGTCTTCCAGTTCAGGCGCGATCTTAAGGGCGCTGGTCCGACTCGATTCTTGTGCAGCAGCTTCCGGATCGCGGTGGCCGAAACCCGATGCCCAAGCTTGAGCAGTTCACCACGAATTCGCACGCAGCCCACCGCGGGTTGTGCCTCGCCATCTGCAGCACGAGCTCCTTGATGACGGGATCAAGACCTGGTCGCCCAGGTCCACGTCGCTGACCGAATGCCACCCACTTTCTCCTCACCAGCGAGCGGTGCCAACCTAGAACGGTTTCCGGCTGAACCAGCAGCCCGACCAGAGCCGGAGGGTTCACGAGTCGGCTCAGCGCGTGTCGGGCACACAAATTCGTCCGGACGGCCGACTCCGCATGCGGGACGTTGGGATTGCCATCAGGTCAGGACGACGGTGCGCTCCCGCTAGCGCTCGAGCACCGGGAGCAGCCCCTGAATCGTTCACGCAGCTGTCGACATTGGCGTGCGCGAATACTCGCGCAGGAGCCCGCCCAGTCTCCGATCGCACGTCACCTGCCCTGACATGAGGACCGGATCCGAGCGCGCTATCGGAGTCTGCAGATCGAGCCCGCGATGGGGCCGCGCCCGGTTGTAGTGCTCGAACCAGACAGTCAGGACGCGCTCAAGGTGCCGGCGATTGAGGATCAGAAGCCAATCGAGACATTCCCGCCTGGTCGAGCCAATTTGGCGCTCCATGTGGGAATTCGCCATTGGTGCCGCGATCGGAGTCCTGATCACGGCCATGCCGCCGGCCTCGAAAACAAGGTCGGAGCCACCCCCGTACTTGTGGTCGTGATCGTGGATCAGGAAGCGCACGGGCACGCCGAGCTCGTCCAGCTCCCAGTTGACATTCCTCGCTTGCTGGGTCACCCAGGCGGCGTCCGGCCGGTCGGTCACCGCGAACCAGATCACACGCCTCGTCGCCAGCTCCATATATAAGAGGACGTAGAGACGCTTCAGAAATACGCTATCGACGCTGAGGAAGTCGGTGAGTACGATCGCCGAAGCTTGAGCAACTCGCCGCGGACTCGGACGCAGCCCCACGCCGGGTTGTCCTTGGCCATTTGCAGAATCAGCTTCTGGAGCTCGGGGTCGAGACCTGGTCGCCCCCGACCGCGGCGGCGACCGAAGGCTGCCCATCTTCTCCGCACCAGCTCGCGATGCCAACCCAGAACCGTCTCCGGCTGGACCAGCAAGCCGACTAGAGCTGCACGGCTCACCCTTTGACTCAGCGCGGCCATGATCGCTCGATCCGCCGGATTCAACCGCGGCCTCTTGACCTGACGGCGCACCACGCGTAGCTGGTGCCGAAGAAGCAGCAATTCCGCCTCGGGATCATGAACTCGCAGCCTCACGTCAAGCAAGTCCAGAAGCATCCGCAGCCAGGTATACACGAGAGCAAAGAGCATCCGCGGGCGAAATCCTATCGGTAAGGCGTCGCTACTCCGAGTAGCCT
>VBGO01000366.1:6482-8298 GCA_005882525.1 Chloroflexota bacterium | reverse complement strand
TCCAGTTCGACTAAGGGATCTGCACCACGCACGAGATAAGACCCGGGAAACCGCCGCCAGTGGGACCCACCTGCGCGAGTGTGCTTGCGCCGCCGTTCTGCGCGATGAGGGCGATGTGATCGCCGCTCGCGTTGGGATTCGAGGCTTCCGCCAGCCAGCCCATACAGCTAGCACTGGTGCTTGGGAACTGTGCGCCCTCGGCGAAGACCGGTGTTGTCGCGCCGAGGGTGGCGATCGTTGCCGCCGATGCGGCCGCGGAAGCGAGTGCCAGGACTTTCTTGAGCATGGGGCCGACTCCTTTCGTTTTTTCGCTTGCTGACGTGGGCCATCGGTCGGCATAGAGCACGACCGCTGACATGAATACGGGCCTAGCGCGGACTCGGTGGCAAAAATCTTCTGGTTGACGGTCGCCCGTGGATGTCGTCGCGACATCACGGCGGAATGGGAGGGTCCTAACAAAACCAGACTCGTCCACGATGTCGTGGGACTTAGTTCGCTTTGCCTTGAGACCGTATGTGGTGGGCCGCGGCGGGCTCGAACAACCTACCTTCGCGTTAGTCCTGGTCTGAGCGCTGTGCAAAGGCTGAAAGCCACTAGCACCGCGGCGACGACCGCCAGTTTGCTGGTTGAGATTGCCGATGCGCGAGACGCTGGCTTCGCTTCCATTTCGACTCCTAGAGATGCTGCTTAACGATGACCTTGACAGGTATACGGACCCACCCGGGAGGCGGGTGGCAAGATTCTTGTCACGCGGCCCGTACATGGGCGCGTATTCGTATTAGTCCAGGTGGTTAATACATCGCACGCCTTCGGCGTTGACCTGGTCCGGCAGGCGCAGGCAGGAGACGATGGAGCGTTCGCGGCGCTACTCCGGCCGGTAGTGCCCTCGGCCTATAGGCTTGCCGGCGCCATGCTTCATGATCCGCATGCCGCCGAAGACATAGTCCAGGACGCATCGCTAAAGGCCTGGCGGAAGCTAGACCAGCTCAAAGCGGGCAGGGAGATGCAGCCTTGGTTCCTCGGCATCGTCGCGAACGAATGTCGATCGCTGCTCCGCTCACGCTGGTGGTCGGTTCTCAGACTCCCGGACCCCGAACCGCCGGAGCGGGCGGCGAGCGACCCCACTGCAGCTTCTGCGGATCTACGCCGCGCAATCCGCAGGCTCACGCATCGCAGGCGACTCGTGCTGGTCCTCCACTGGTATCTCGACTTACCCGTTGCTGAGGTCGCGGCTATCACAGGCTCCAGCGAGGACGCAGTCAAGAGCGAACTCTCGCGAGCAATCGGTCAACTCCGCAGATTGCTCCGAGTGGGAGAAGCATGAAGACGAACGACGAATTGAGGGAACGCTTCGTGATGGCAATCGATGAGGTTTTGCCGCCGGCGCCCTGGCTTGAAACTAGGGTCATCGACGCAGTGCGACGACGCCCGCGCTATCGCCCGCTCGCATTCGGCGTCGACGCGCTCGCCGGTTTCACTCCTGGGCTCCGCCTGGCGGCCGGCGTAGTGGCTATTTTGATCGCAGTCGCTACAGTGAGTGCGCTATTGGTCAGCGGTCGTCTCCACACCTTTTTGGTACCGGTCAGTCCGAAGACGCACTTACAGACGCTGTCGCCGACGCCCTCACCAACATTCACTTTCACACCGTCGCCTGCCGTGCGGGCGGCAAACTGGCCCCCCGGGGGGCAGGTACCAGCCAAGCTAGCCGGTTGTTGGCAGCCGGTACTCTTGCAAGCTGGCGACACTCTATGTCTGGGCGGATACTCATTCAACTTCGGCGGCGATATAGACGGAAACGTCGTCGGCAACGTATCCG
>VBGO01000366.1:5824-6363 GCA_005882525.1 Chloroflexota bacterium | reverse complement strand
TAGTCATGAGCCTGGTGACAGTCGTCGGTGGGTCTCCACCGCCCCGCCGTTGCTCGCCACTGGCATCGGTGTGGGCCATGACGTTAAGGTCGCGCCCGCGGCTGGCCGTCACAAGATCCTTGACTTATTCATCGGCCGACTCAGGCGTGGGCGCACACGGATGCCGCCTGTTTGCGGATGAATGGCACACGCGATCCCAGTCAGGCGATCACCGCGACCGATGAGGCGTGATCACGTCCGAGAACCAGAATGTTGAGGACCGATGGTTCGATTCGAATGACTCGGCTCAGACAGATGAGTAGGCAACGGGGGACTCGAACTACCTACCTCCGCGGTAGATCGGCCTGAGCAGTGTGCTTACGAGAGCGGCGGACGGAGCGTGAGCCACGGGAGTTATGTAGTGCGGCGAAAGCTGCTTTTCGCTGATTCATTTAGCACTCGACAGGGTCTACTTGAATCGCCCTGGATTTCGTGGAGAGTCCGGAGCGTGGGTTCCCGGGCGAGAGTGCCCCACGGTCCTGGCCTTCGCGACAGGTGGC
>VBGO01000366.1:0-5801 GCA_005882525.1 Chloroflexota bacterium | reverse complement strand
GCCGACGCCAGCCACGTGAGCGAGGTGTCGTCGGGCGAATTCCGGGAGAATCTGTGACACGGCCGTGATCCGACCGTGACCCGCAGGGTCGGTCGTAAAGCGAGAAACGACGATTCTATATTCAAAACCTGGTCGGGGGCCCGGGATTTGAACCCGGGGCCTCACGGTCCCGAACCGGCACAACGGTGTATCCTTCCGTATCCTGGCGGTTCCTTGCGTGTGCTCCTGTACTCAATCGCCGAGCTCGTCGTGTCCTCTCGAGTCCTCCCGTGTCCTCCTGGTTCCGGAATTGCGTGACACAGCTGTGACCTCCCGCATGATTGAAAGCCAGCGGTAAGCCGTCGCGTCGACCTGATTTGCCTGGCCCAGCCGATCGCTTACCCCACGCTCGCGCCGGCTGTGGGCTTCGCGGCGTGCTGACCGACAGCATAGTGAGCGCGCTGTTGGGGATCAAGATCCCCCCACCTGAAGACCCTCATCCCCCACGCACCTTCGACCGCGTCCTTCACCGCAGCCTCCACCTGCCCAACCCCGACCACCACTAAAACCTGCCAAAACCTTGACTCATGACATCACGATGCTGGTGGCGACAGCACCGTTTCATGCACTTGGCAAGCTGGCGGCCACTGCTCGGTAACTAGGCTCGCCACCCGTTCGAGATCTCGCCGGGTATTACCGCCCGCGCACCTTTGATACGTTCAGTCTGACCGCCGCTTCTCGCTTATTTCAGCTCCTTCATTGCGAAGCGCCGCGCGCGGATACCGGCCAATACCCGACCAGCTCGCTTCCGCGTCTAGCCCATACGTGGTCGTGTAGGTTGAAAGTCGTTCGTATCTGCCGTGGGATGAAGTCGACCTGGGAGCCGAGCGCGGGCGGAGCTCCGGCCAAAGTCACAATTGCGTGCTCGTCGCTCACGGCGATATGGGTGGCCTCGAGCCCTACTGGCACGGGCGGTCCGTACTCCAGGCCGACAGTGCGCCGGCCCACGTCGGCGACGAAGTGGCCCGAGTGCCGGCTGATCACCGTGCCGCGAACAGTCACCGCGCAGCGAAAGGGCAGATCCATGGCCAGCAGCTCGGGCTCCATCACGGCATAGACGCCGGCCTGGACCTCGGTGATGGTCGGGTCGGCGATCGCCTCCCGAAGCGTCGATGTGCCCCCCGCCGAAACCACCTCGACGTGAAAACCCGCGTCGACGAGTGCCCGGCGAGTCTCGCCCAGAAGTTGGTACGCGCCGGCTATGCGCTCGTCGCGACGGTCGGTGCTGAGACGGACGCGGCCCTCGTACCCCATCAGTCCGGCTAAGCGCACACCGGGCGCCGCATCGATGACGCGGGCGAGGGCGAGCGCTTCAGGAATCGAGGCTACACCGCATCGATGTAGGAGGACGTCGACGTCGATGAGAACACCGACCGTAACACTGGCGCGCGCGGCCGCGCGCGAGAGCGCCTCGACGGGTCCTGGGTCGTCCGCGACGATCCCCACTTGCGCCTGACCCGACAGCTCGACGACGCGCTCCAGCTTCGCCTCGTCGACCACCTCGTTGGCGATGAGCACGTCGTGGATGCCGGCCGCCACCATGACCTCGGCCTCCCCGACCGTCGCGCACGTCACGCCGACCGCGGAGTCACCGAGCTGCCGCTTTGCCAGCTCGGGAGTCCTGTGAGTCTTCACATGTGGGCGGACGGTCTTCCCGGTTCCTCGCAGCAAGTCCGACAGCGCGGCGACGTTGGCATCGAAGACGTCAAGGTCTACCACCAGCGCTGGTGTCGACAGCGGCGGAATCACGTCTCGACCTGGCGCGCGGCAAGCCTCGCGCGCACGTCCGCGTACATCGCCCCACGTTTCGCGTCGGGTTCAAAACGCCGCGACACGGTCACGAGCTGCCCGACGGCAGAGGACACCGATGGGTAGACGCCAGCACCGACGCCGGCCAGGATCGCGGCGCCAAATGCGCCGGGCTCGTCCTGGGCCACGACCTCGAATGGAATGCCGCAGACATCGGCGTGCAGCTGCAACCACCAATCGAGCTTGGAGCCGCCTCCCGTCGCGCGCACCAGCCAAGACTCGATGCCGCGATGGCGGAGCCGCTCGATCGTTACCGAGAATTCGCACGCGATCGCCTCCAGTAAGGCCCGGATGACGTCGACGCCATTGGTCGCGAGCGTGATGCCTTCGAAAGCGGCCCCTTGGCCCTGGCCTCGGGAAACGTGAGGAAGAGGGGTCAAAGCGGCATCCGCGAACACATGGCCCGGTCCAACTCCGGCCTTCGCAAGCCCCTGGTTCAACTCTGGAATCGATATCCCAAACAGATCACGCGCCCAATCGATCACGCTCATGCCGTTTGGGTTCGTGCCCAGGATCGCGAACCCAGACGCCCCAGGGTGCGGGCAGATGTTCATGCCTTCATTTACTAGCTCCGCCGGCCAACCTGCCTGCACGGCAACCGTGAACGAGTGCCAGGTCCCGCATGCCAGGGCAACAACTCGTGGATCAACAGCTCCGGCGCCGACTGAAGCGGCGAAAGCATCCCAGGCGCCGGTGACGATGAGTACATCTGCTGGGAGGTCGAGGTCCCTGGCCATGGCGGGAAGGATCGGTCCGATCGGGGTCGCGTTCGCCTGCACGTCCGGCAGCCATCTTGGGTCGATCCCGGTCTCGTCGATGCGCTCGCGCGACCAGCCGCCAGACGCGACGTCGTAGGTCGCCCACGCGCCGGCGTCGCTCCAGTCGACCACCGGCCGGCCGCTGAGCAGCAACGAGTAGTACTCGTGCCAGTTCATGAACCAGCGAGTCTTGGCTGTGACTTCGGGGTGCGTCTTGCGCCACCAGAGGGCTCGATTGACAGGATCCATCCGTCGCGGAACATGGCCGGTGAGGCGGAACCACTCGTCTGGATTACGGCGCGCAGCCGTCTCTGCCGCGACGTCATCTCCGCGGACGTCGGCCGTCATAAGGCATGGGCCGAGCGGGGAGCCGTCTTCACCCACCGGGAACACCTCTCTCCCGGACGAGCTGAATGAGATCGCGATCGGCCGATCCTTCCGCACTTTGGGGCTCGAAAAGCGTCCCTCGATTCTTCGACCTTCACCTCCGACTGCCCGGGCTGCGGCCGGTAGCCAGGGACGGCTCGTCGGGCAGAGGCCAGCGGCGTCCCGTCGACCGCGTAAGCGACCGCCTTGATGGCACTCGTTCCCAGGTCGATCCCGATGAGGCTCGTGTCTACAGCCCCGCGTTGACGATGAAGCCGGTGTCGGCGAGCAATGTCGTGCAGGTCAGATAGCTGGCATCGTCGCTGAGCAGGAAAGCGATGATGCTCGCCATCTCTTCCGGCTTGCCAACCCGATGCAGCACCGCTCCCAAGGCCTTGGCGAGCATGCTCACTCCGGCCTTGGTTCCGCAATAAGCAACCTGCGATGGTGACCCCACATAGGCGGAGAGGGAGCTCGTGCAGCAGATCGCCCCACCGTGCCCTCTTTGATCATCTGCTTGGCGCCTTCAGTACAAACCAACCAGGTACCTCGGAAGTTGGTCTCGGACAGCGCGTCGAAATCTTCTATCGACGTCCCGTCCCATTTCATGAACGGGTTGATCCCGGCGTTGGAAACCACATAGTCAAGGCGGCCACCTCGCTGCGCCACCACTCGCGCCATGCCCTCGACCTTGGCCGGATCACGCACGTCGGCGACGACGGGGAACCCCTCGCCTCCTACTTCCTTGATCTGGCGGACTGTCTCTGTCGGGTCATCCGATGGACGCCGGTTGACGCCAACCAACGCTCCCTCACTCGCCAACCTGACCGCTGTCGCCTGACCGATCCCGGTCGTGCCGCAGGTGACAAACGCGACCTTACCGGCAAATCGTCTTTCCATCCCATCCCTCCGGTTGTTCAGTGGTCTGCTGGCGACGCCGGACTGCGGCGCCATGGCGGAAGCTGGTAGACAGTGCCGGGCCGCGGGTATGACTTGCCCTCGGCGAGCCGGCGTCGATAACTGTGGATCGGGGTGGCAGTCGGGTCGGTCCTCACGTCGACGACGACGGGCCGGGTGGCCGCGAACGCGGCGTCGAGCGCGCCGGGGAGCTCTTCCGGTCGTTCGACTCGGATGCCCTCGCAGCCCAGACCTCGCGCAACCTGCGCGAAGTTGGGACTGACCGCCTCGCCTTCGAGGTCGACCGACTGTCGAAGTCCGTCGAAGAACAGCCGCTGCCACATTGCCAGCCAGGCCAGGGTCCCATTGTTCAAAACGACGTTCACGGTCCGCAATCCGTGCTGCGCCTGTGTCGCAAGCTCGCCGATCGCGTAGCTGAATCCGCCATCGCCGCTGACAGTGACGACCCGAGCATCCGGCCGTGCCGCCGCGGCACCGATCGCAGCAGGAACCGCATACCCCAGTCCTCCCTGGCCGCGCGCGAACAGGAAATGGCGGCCCGGCAGTCGCGCCGGAATGTGCGATGCGATCCACCCGGCGGAGAAGCTTGCGTCGCTGATCAGGATGTCATCGGGGCGGAGTCGCGTCACCAGCTCGCGCATGACTCGAGGAGGCTGGATCGGCACCGCATCGGAGGTCTCGGCCTCAGCGCGTTGTCCAGCAGCCTGCCGCTTTTCCATCGACATGTCTTGAAGCCATGGCTTCCGTGGCTGATCGCCAAGCAACGCGATCAGGGCTTCCAGCGTTGAGCGAGCGTCACCGTTGAGCGCCACGGTGGGACGAAACGTCCGCCCGAGCTCGGTCGCATCGAGATCGAGGTGGATGGTGGCTTGATCCGTAAGCGGCAGCGTCCAGTTGTGGCTCGTGTTCTGGCCCACCTTGCACCCGCACCAGAAGACGAGGTCGGCCCGGCGGACGAGATCCAGCGACTCCGTTGTTCCCAATGGGTTGAGCACCCCGGCGGAGAGCGGAGTGGATTCATCGACGGCGCCCTTGCCGGAGAAGCTGGTCACGACCACGGCGCCGACGCGTGCGGCGAGCGTCCCTAATTCCTTGGTGGCTCGCGACGCATGCACTCCGCCGCCTGCTACGATTGCCGGCCGTCGCGCCTTTTTCAGAAGCGCGGCCGCCGCCGCCACGCTGTCTGCCGAGGCCAGCGGCCGGAAGGCCGGCGCTCGCGTGTAGCGGTCGTCCACGTCCAGGTCGGTGTCGCCCGGTTGCCAATCGGCGTCGATCACGTCGTGAGGGATGACAAGGGCGACGGGACCGGGCCGACCACTCGTGGCGATCCGGAAAGCCGAGCGGACCAATTGCGGCAAGGCGGCCGCATTCGGGACGTCAAGAGTCGATTTGGTGATCGAGGAAAGGAACCTCACCTGGTCGAAGCCCTGGGAGGCCACACCCATCTCTCGATACGGTGCCCAGTCCCGCGGCAATTCCCCGACGATCGCGACCACGGGCACCGAAGCGTTGCGACTCTCCACCAACCCGTCACTGAGCTTGGTCGCGCCCGGGCCGACCGTGACATCGCAGACCCCGGGCCGGCCGGTCAGCCGGGCAAACGCATCGGCTGCGTAAGCAGCCGATCGCTCGTCGCGAACCAGGATGTGTCTGAGATGGGGACCGCGTTTGGAAATGCCGTCGTATAACGCGGCGGTCTGGCCACCCGGCTGTCCGAATACGTGGGTCACCCCGTAGCGCACGAGCAACTCGGCCAGGAGGTCCCCGACGTGCGCCATCAACGTGCTGCGTCTCCTCGTCGAAACTCGCGTGTCAAAGTGTCGAGCCTGGCCACAAGATCATGCTCGAGCTGGACTTCAGCAGCTGCCAGAGTGTCCTCGAGCTGCTCGGGACGGCTCGCGCCGATGATGG
>VBGO01000008.1 GCA_005882525.1 Chloroflexota bacterium | reverse complement strand
TCTCGCCCAGGTCGCGGCTCGCGGTGAGGAACTGATCAACGATCTCGGCTTCGCTGAGGTTTCGATCGAAGCCCGACTGGCCGGTGGCGCAGAAACTGCAGCCGATCGGACATCCGACCTGAGAGCTGACACAGATCGTGGTGCGAGCCCGTGAACGGGCCGTCGCCTCGTAATGCATCACCACCGTCTCGATGGTCCGTCCGTCGCCGAGTTTGAACAGGTACTTCACTGTCTGACCGCGGTCCGCTTCACGCTTGAGCTTGGGCGTGACCGTGCTGAACGCGTAGGACTCCTCGAGCTGGCGGCGGGCCGACGGCGGTAGGGTGCGCATCGCACCGAATGACGGGGCCAGCCGTTGCCAGAACCACTGGCGGGCCTGGTCGGCCCGATAAAGCGCCTCGCCCCCCAGCGTTAGCCGGTCGCGGATCTCAGCCGGATCGGCGGTGGCGAATGCCGCGGGCTCAGTCGTTGCGGCGGTTTCCGAAAACGAGGGACGCGTAATACAGCAGGGTCAGCACGGCGCCGAAGAGCGCCACCCAGTAGGTGAAGGCGGCGGCCCGGAGCATCCGGCGTGCGCCATCCTGCTCTTCGGGATAGATGACCCCGTTTTCGGCGAGCAAGCGCAGCGCCCGGCGGCTGGCGTCTAGCTCGACCGGGGTCGTGATGAGCTGGAAGGCGACCACCGCGGCGAACAGGAGCAGCCCGGCGAGCGCGACGTAGAAGCCGAAGGTGCTTCCGGTGAAGGCGGATAGCAGAACGCCGGCGATGACGATCAGCGGGCCAGCCTGCGACCCGAGGTTCGCCGCGGGCACCAACCCGGAACGGATCCGCATCGCAAAAAAGCCCTGGCGATCCTGCTGGGCGTGGCCGATCTCGTGGGCGACCACCGCCTCCGCGGCGACCGAGGTGCCGGTGGCGACCGCGCGTGAGAGATTCAGCGTCCTGGTCCGAGGGTCGTAGTTGTCGTTCAGCTCGCCGTCGATCACCTGGATCGTGACGTCGCTCAGGCCGGCCCCGGTCAGGATGCGCCGGGCGACATCGACCCCGCTCAAGCCGCTGGCGTTGCGCACCTGGGAATAGCGCTGGTAGGTGCGCTTGACCCAGTTGCTCGCGAGGAAGCCCAGGGCCAGGATCGGCAGGGCGACGTACACGAAGTAGTGCCAGTCAAAGAACAGCATGCTCGCTCCCTGCCTCGAATTCTACCCGTGGGCCGAGTGCCGAATCGGAGCGCTTTCGTCGCCGTCATGTCACGGAGAGTGAAAGGTTTCGGCGGCGGCAGGTCGTTTCACTCTCATCGGGGCGCTCCCCGGCGACCATGCTGGACGAGCCACAACGACTCACGATGTCGGACGTCTTCACTCTCTTCGGCCGCCACGCCGAGGACACCCGCTGGGTCGCGTCGGCGGATTCGCAAGAATACCTGGCCGTGGTCCTTTATTTAGTTCAGCGGAACAACGCCCGCTGAACTGGCCCCGCGCCAGCTACGTGTGATAGTATCTGTGTTGGGTTAACTACTAGCTAGGTATCAAGATGTCTGAAAAGCTGACGTTGAGCGAGCTCTTTGCCCTCTTCGGGCGCACCACAGACGATACCCGCTGGGTCGGCTCCGCCGATTCCGAAGAGTACCTGGCGGTCGTGACCTACCTCGTCCAGCGCTCCACCGCCCGCTAGGGCGTTCCAGACCGCGGGCGCTGCCGGAAAGCGCCGAGGCTGCCGTTATACCCCGGACTCGGGTTGCGGGCTTCGCTCGGGGACAGCACACCAATGATGACGCTCCTCGCGGCCCGGATCCGGATGCGGCTCGGCTGGCACGACAGCGAGACCGGCCAGGCCCTGGTCGAGTATTCGCTGATCCTGTGCCTGGTGGTCGTCGTCGTGATCGTCGCCCTGATCCTGCTGGGCAACTCGGTGAAGAACACCTACTGCAATGTCACTGGCGCCGTAGGCGCCTAAGGCTCGGAGACCGGCACCGCCGGGTTGCCCATCACCACGACGCCGGGGGCGACGTCACCCGCGACCAACGCGCCCCAGCGGACCACTGCCCCCTCCCCCACCGACACCCCCTTGAGGATGGTGGACTTTCCCTGGATCCAGGCGTTGCGGCCGATGTGGATCGGCCGCCGGGTCACCGGTTCCCCGTCCCGGCGCCGCGCTCGTCCGACGGCGTGAAAGTCCGTATCGACGAGCAGGCAGGGACCGATGATGGCGTCGTCGTCGACCACGATCGCGCTGGCCGACATCAGGCCGGCACCGTCGATGTCGACCCGGTCGCCGATGTCGATCCGGGCTTCGGCGCCGAAGGTGAGCAGCGCGGTTCGGCCCGACTCATTCCGGACCCGGACATCGCGGCCAAAGCGGACCCGGCCGCGTCCCCGGATGCGCAGCCGCCACGGCCCCCTAAAGCCGGGGCCGAAGGTATGGCGGGGGTAACGCAGGCGCAGGTACAGGGTGCTCAGGTTCACGCGGCTGGAGGCTCTGCCCGGGAAGGGATTTGAACCCTTACAAGCTTGCGCTCACAGCCCCCTCAAAGCTGCGTGTCTACCAGTTTCACCACCCGGGCGAGGCCAACAGATTTTACCCCGGTCAGCCCGTTTCCATGGGCCGTCCGACCGATTTCGAGCGGCCGGGGCGGGGCTAGGCTGGGCTCAGAGGGCGTGAGAGGCACCGCTCGCGCCCTCTCGTTCCCTGGCGAGCAGCGCCCGCCACGAGCCTGTAACAAGGGCCGTAATCCTGCCTCTCTAAGGTGGGTGCAGTCCCAGCTGGCCAGCCGGCTGATGTGACCCCGACGCGACAACGAGTCATCACATCGTAAAGAGGAATCGTAAGGAAATGAACGACGAGGGCCATATATATTTGCCGGCTCTCCAGTCGGACCTGAGCCAGCAGCAGCAGGTCCAAATCCATGGCGGCCGGTCCGCAGCGCGACGGGCGATGGCGGCCGGAAGAGAGGGGTTTAACATCGTCAACCGGTACCGGATTCTGATCGTCGATGACGATGCCATGGCGCGCGAGATCCTCAAGCGGATCCTCGAGCATGCCGGCTACGAGGTCATGACGGCCGGGAGCGGCCCCGAGGCCCTGCGCAAGCTCCACGAAGGCATCCCGCACCTGGTCGTCGTCGACCTGATGATGCCGGAGATGGACGGCTTCGAACTCTGCCGCCGGATCAAGAGCCACCTCGACGTCCCGATCGTCATCCTCAGCGCGGTCGCGGCCGTCGAGAGCAAGGTCGAGGGCCTGCAGATGTATGCCGAGGACTACATCGTCAAGCCCTTCGAGAAGGAAGAGCTGGTGGCGCGGGTGCAGCGTGTGCTGCGCCGCTACGGCGAGTCCGCCGGCGTGGAGCAGCCTGAGGTCGTCATCGACCAGGACCTCCAGATCAACTTCGTCCAACACTGGGCTCGCGTCAAGGGCCAGCAGATCAGCCTGACCCCCACCGAGTCCAAGCTGCTCTTCCTGCTGGTTCGCAATGCCGGAAGGGTCGTGACCAATGAGACGCTGCTCGCCAAGGCATGGGCCGGCGACGAAGAAGCCTACGAAGAAGGGCTCCGGGTGCATATCTCGCGCCTGCGCAGCAAGATCGAGCCGAATCCCAGCAAGCCCGTTTACATCCAGACCAAGCGTGGTGTCGGTTACAAGTTCGGCGCCAAGGTGAACTACCCCGCCGGTCAGGAACCGATGGCGCTGGCGGGATGAGCATGCGCACTGTCGGCCTCGGCCTGCTCGTCTTCGTCCTCTCCTTCCCTCTCTGGCTGCACTGAGCGATCGCCGGGGGCCGGCTCTACACTTCCTCCCCAGTGGTGTCCATCCTGGGTCTCGCGTTCACGGTTTTCACCGTCATCTTTCTCCTCGAGCTGCCCGATAAGACGGCGCTGGCGGCGCTGTTGCTGGCGACCCGGCACCGGCCGCTTCCCATCTTCCTGGGGGCCGCCGCGGCGTTTGTCATTCAGAGTGCGGTCGCGGTCCTGGCCGGCTCCCTGCTCGGCCTGTTGCCGCGGGAGCCGATTCGGATCGGGGCCGGGCTTCTCTTCCTCATCATGGCGGCGCTGCTCGTCCGGAGAAACCTGCGCAGGGACAGGGCGGAGGAGCAGCAGACGCTGGCGCAGGAAGATCGACCACACCGCCGTCCGTTCGTGACGGCATTCAGCGTCGTCTTCGTGGCCGAGTGGGGAGACCTCACCCAGCTGGCGACCGCCGCGCTCCAAGCCCGCTATCAGCAGCCGGTCGTCGTCTTTACCGCCGCCACGCTGGCGCTCTGGGTCGTCTCGGCGATAGCGGTCGTCCTCGGGAATCGGCTGGGCGCCTGGGTCCCGGAGCGCCCACTCCAGTTCGCCGCAGCCGGCGTCATGGTGCTCGTCGCCATCGCCCTCATTAGCGGCTTGCTGGGCTAGGTGTAGGCTTTCCCTCCCCTGCTCGCGCGGAAGGGCAGGGTGGGGCGTCAGGCCGCGCTCGAGAGATCGATCGCGTCGGGCAGCGCCCGCTGCGGGATGGTGAAGGTGAAGGTGCTGCCCTGACCCGGCGGGCTCTTCACCCAGATGCGTCCCCCGTGCATCTCCACCAGCCGGCGGGAGATCGCCAGCCCCAGCCCGGTGCCCTGATACTTGCCGCTGATGCCGCTTTGACCCTGCTGGAAGCTCTCGAAGATCCGCTCCGCATCGTCCGGCGGCACCCCGATGCCGGTGTCGCGGACGCTGATAAGCAACTCGGCTCCCTGGCGTTCGGCCGTCACCCGCACGCTGCCGGACTCGGTGAACTTGATGGCGTTGCCCAGCAGGTTGAGCAGTACCTGCTTGAGCTTGGGCCCGTCGGCGAAGACGCGCCCCACCTCGGGCGATACGCTGGCGGTCAGCTCGAGCTTCTTCGGCTTGGTCAGCGAGCGGACGCTCTCCACACACTCCGAAATCAGTGGCTCCACGTCGACCTCGCCGCGATGCAGCTGGGCCTTACCCGCCTCGAGCTTGGAAATGTCGAGCAGGTCGTTGATCAGCGCGAGCAGGTGCTGGCCGTTCTGGGCGATGATGTCGACGTCCTGACGCTGGTCCTGGCTGAGCACGCCCCCATCCCCCTCGAGCAGGAGTTGGGAAAACCCCAGGATCGAGTTCAGCGGGGTGCGCAACTCGTGGCTCATGTTGGCGAGGAACTCCGCCTTCACCTGGTTCGCGCGTTGCAGCTCGGCGTTGACCGCGCCCAGCCGCGCCGTCTGCTCCGTGGCGAGATGGAAGAGGTGCGCCTCCTGGATGGCCGTGGCGGCATGCTGCGCGAAGAGCGTCAGCAGCTCGATGGTGTTCCGGTCCAGGGCGCGCCGGTGATAGATGGCGAGCACGCCCAGCAGCTGGTCGCCGACGACCATCGGAAATCCGGCGAACGCCTGGATCCCTTCTTCCGACATCCAGGGGTTGAGCGCGAGCTGGCGGTGGTTGGCCGGGTCGTTGGTGACGATCGGGACCCGCAGCTCGGCCACCTGGCCGATCTCGCCCATGCCGCGTTCCACCCGGCCGGGCACCGGCGGCGCGTTGCGGGTGACGTGATGGCTGGCCCGGCGCCAGAGCGCGCCGTCGCTTGCCTCCAGCAGCCAGACCTGAGCGGCGGCAAAATCGAGGTTGCCGGTGAGCGCCGTGGCGATGATGTCGAGCAGCTCCGGCTCGAAGAGTTTCTGGTTCATCTGGTCGATCGATCGGTTGAGCAGCTCCAGCCGGCGGGCGCGCTTTTCGGTCTCCTCGAAGAGGTGGACGTTGCGGAGCGCGACGGCCAGCTGCTGGGCCAGCACCTCGAGCGCCTCCTCTTCCCATCGGGTCAGCCGGCGCTGGTCTTCGCGCGTCTGCAGGTGGAGCACGCCCGAGACCTTGCCTTCCAGCAGGACGGGGGTCCCGAAGACTCGGCGATAGCCGGCCGCATTGAGCGCGGCCAGATCGAACAGGGGCGGCTCGGCGAGCATCACGAAACGGCGCTCCCGGACCACCCGCCCGACGATCCCGTCGCCGGCTGAGATGGTCACGCCTTCGATGGCCGCCTCGAGGCGAACCGCCGCCCCCAACGTAAACACCCCGCGCTCCTCGTCGAGCAACACGATGGCCCCGGAGTCCATCTGGAGGAGCTCCATGCCGCAGCGGATGACGGTGTAGAGCATGCGCGATACATCCAGCTGACCCACCAGCTCGCCGAGCACGTTGCGGAGCTGCTCCGTCTGGGCGAGCCGGCGCCGGGTGCCGCGGATCTCGGTATTCAGGGCCCGCACCGCGGCGCCCAGGCCGGTGATCACGGCGACGGTGGGGACGGCCCGCAGGATCGCGTCGCGCACCGAGATGGCGAGCCCGAGGTCGCTGGTCTGGAAGAGGATGATGCCGCTCGTGAAGAAGAGGCTGGTCCCGATGCCGCCCCAGAGTTCGAAGCGGAACACCGCTTCGGCCGCGACCAGGGCATAGAGAAGATACGGGAGGCTGGAGGAAGGCGACGCGAAGAGCAGGATCCAGCCGGTGACGACCAGGTGATCCAGGACGAGCAGGAGCACCGCCATCGGCTTGCCGAAACGGGGGACCGCATTCCGTCGGATCGCCAGCGCCGCCACCCCGTTATAGGCGGCCAGCATGCCACCCAGCAGGATGGCGACCGGGACCGACGCCGAATGGAGCCAGAGGAGGAGGCCGAGCGGAATCAGGAGCGCCGCAAACCGAAGCTGGACGAACTGGCGGTCGAGGGCAGTCATGCCGGCCCTCGTTTCCTAAGCAGCCTGGCTGGTTTGAAGGTTGTTGATCATCTCGAGGAAGCGGTCTTTGCCGAAGTCGCCCTTCTGGATGATTGTCTGGATGTTCCCCTGCAAGCGCTCTCGGTCTTCGCTCGTGATGTTTTTCGCCGTATAGATAAGGATGGGGATCTGGCTCGAGGCCGGGTCCTCGCGGAGCTTGGAGACCACCTCGAAGCCGTCGACGTCGGGCATCATCAGGTCGAGGATAATCATGTCGGGCTTCTTTTTCATGGCGAGCTCCAGGCCCGCCTTCCCGCCGTCGGCGACCATGATTTCCATGTTGAAGGGCTTGAGCATGGCCTTGACCAACCGGATGTTCTGCGGGTCGTCGTCCACGATCAGGATCGATGACGGCGTCTTCTTTCCGCGCTTGCCGTCGGCCAGCAGGTCGAACTTCACCATCATCTGGAGGAGCTGCTGGCGATCGATCGGCTTGGTGAGGAAGTCCGCCTGCCCGATATCGAAGGGCAGCGATTCCTTATTGATCTTGGAGGTCAGCACGATCGGGATGTCCTTGGTCTTCGACTCGCGGCGCAGGTCGTAGACCAGGCCGCTCCCGCCGTTGGGCGGCAGCTGCGTGTCGATCAGGACGGCGAGCGGCTGGAGCTGCACCGCCTTCCGAAGCGCTTCCTGGGCGCTGGCGGCGATCACGACCTCGTAGCCGGCGTGGCTGAGGAAGGGCTCGATGCGCTCCTTGACCGCCGGGTCGTTGTCGGCGACCAGGATGACCGGGGCCTTGGTGCCGGAACCGACCGGCGGCATCATCTGGACGGGGCGTTCCTGGATGCCGGCTTCCTGCTTGGCGAACTCGATCAGCTCGCGGATGTGCTCGACCAGGCGCTTGCCGCTTTCGTTGATGTGGGCGACGAACTCCCGCCGCTCTTCGGGCGTAGTCTTGTTCGCCTTCTCGTCGAGCAGGATCTCGGAGAACCCGATGATCGCGTTGAGCGGCGAGTTGAGGTCGTGGCTCTGGTCGTAGATGACTCGGAATTTGGCCTCGAAGTCCCGCTTGGCCTGGCTCAACGCCGGGGCCGCATCCTTATTCTTTCCGGTGGCAGTGAGCTCCACCTTGAGACCGTCGAGTTGGGCCTGCATCGCCCGTTTCTCCGCTTCGTAGCGGGCCAGGACCTGGCTGGTGGGCGGCCCGCTGCCGGCCGCCTTGCGCGCCTCGTCGAGCTGCAACTTGAGGGACGCCTTCTCCCGCTGCCAGGCCTGCTCGAGCTCCTTGGCTTCCCCCGCGCGCTGCCGGTGCAGCTCATTGGTCTGCGTGCTCATTTCGGAGAGCTGGGCCTGGATCCGCTCCAGGTCGACCTTGAGCTGGTTTTTTTCCGAGGTGAGCCGCTGTTCGCGGACGGTCCACTCCTCCGCCTTGCGGCCGGTCTCCCCCGCGAGATCGGCATGCAGGGCCTTGAGCTTTTCGTAATCCTGTTGAATCACCGCCAGCCTGGCGATCGCATCCTGTGCCTGCTTCTTGAGAGTGGACTTTTCCTCGGCGAAGGACGCCTCCCGACTCTGCCAGTCCTTCTCCAGCGCCTTGACCTTGGTGAGCAGCGCCGAGCGCTCGTCGCTGAGGCGCTGAAACTCGGCCTCGGCTTTGTCGAGGTCGGCACCCTTCTTGCGGGCTTCTTCGAGCTGACCCTGGAGCAGCTTGCGGTCGGCTTTGAACTGCGCTTCCGAGGCCTGCGACCCCTGCTCCAGCCGGGCGACGTCGGCGATCAGGCGCAGCCGTTCCGCCTGCCATTTGTCCCGGGCGGCCTTGAGCGGGTCGATCTCGGCCTGGACGGCTTTCAGCTGCTGCTGCAACTGGGCGGTGAGATCGGTCAGCCGCGCCTTGTCCTGGGTGAGCTCGGCGCGTGCCTTCTGCCACTCCTGCTCGAGCTGCGCCTGCCTGGCAACGGCGGTGTCCCGATCCT
The DNA here is from genome assembly GCA_005882525.1 of Chloroflexota bacterium. Classification (GTDB taxonomy): domain Bacteria; phylum Chloroflexota; class Dormibacteria; order CF-121; family CF-121; genus CF-13. The sequence goes on along the minus strand of VBGO01000008.1, from coordinate 33,650 downwards.
TCAGTAAGGTCTCGCGGTCGACCGCCCACTGAAGCTGGGATGACTGCAACTCGTTGAGGTCGTCCTGCGCGGTCTTGAGGTCGGCCCGAATCTTCTTCTGGTCGGCCTCGTATTTCTGTGCCAGCTGCATGCGCTCCTGTTCGAGCTGCCGGAGCTGGCTTCGCCGCTCCTCATCACGCGTCTTGGCCCGAGTGACGTCATCCTTGAGCCGACCGAGCTCCACCTGGCCTCGATCGTGGGCCTGCTGCAGGTCCACGTGCCCCTGCTTCAGCGCATCATGCTGGGTGAGGAGCGCCTGGCGGTCCATCGCCCACTGCAACTGGGCGTTCTGCAATTCGTCGAGCTCTTGCTGCTTGGCCTCGAGCTCACGCTTGACCAGACCGAGCTCTTTGGCCTTCTCGGCGAGCTGCGCCCCCGCGTCATCCTGCAACGCCTGCAGATGCGCGATGAACTCCTGATTTTGCTGCAGGATGTCGGCGAAGGATTTCGCCTTGGGCGTGTCTGCCATCAGGCGGCCTTCCGACCCTGTTGCAGGTATCGTTCGATGGCGGCTCGCATGGCATCCAGATGGGCACTCATCGCGCCGAGCTGGTCGACATGTTCCGCCTCCAACTGGCGAAGCTGCTCATGGCGTTCGGCGTCCCGCTGGTTGGCGTGGCGCAGCTCCTCCTGGAGCCGCGCGATCTCGGCCCGTGCCTGATCATGCCCAAAGCGCAGTTCTTCGAGCTCCTTCTTGCGCGTTTCGTGCTCATCGACCAGGCCCTGGAGATTCTGGACCAGTTCCTGGTTGAGCTGAAGGATCTGGGCGTAGGGGTGGCCGGCTTTGGGTGCTGATTCCCCGACCCGGCTGGACTTCTGTGGCTGTTCGCTCATCAGGCGGCCTTCCGCCGTCCCTGTTGCAGGTAGCGGGCCACTTCCCCGGGAAGGCCTTGCGGATCGACCGGTTTGGCGATGTAGCCGTCGCAGCCGGCGCCCAGGATCTTCTCCCGGTCGCCGGCCATGGCATGGGCGGTCAGCGCGACGACGACGACCCCCGCCATGCGGGCATCGGAGCGGATCTTGCGGGTAACCGCCAGCCCGTCCTCCCCCGGTAGCTGGATGTCCATCAAGACGATGTCGGGCAGCTCACGGGTCATTTCCGCCAGGCACTCCGCGCCGCTGCCGGCTTTGCGCACGCTGAAACCTTTCTTCTCGAGCAGGAACTGGGCCAAGCGGAGATTGACCGGGTTATCTTCGACGATCAAAACCTTGCCGGCGGTCACGCCCTGTCCTCCTTCGCCTCTGAACGATGTCCAGGCCCTTGATGGCGCGCAATACGGCATCTGGCTGGGAGAGGCCAGAGGGTATAACGGCGCTCCAAGCCGTCGCTGGCACCCTCGGTGAAACTTCACCCAGGGCCAGCATGGCGGGCTGGCCGGGGAGCCCCCGCAGGCCCAGCACCCATTCCGGCTCGGCGGGGGCCAGCACCACCACGTCGGGGGCGGCCGCGCGGGCCTTTTCCAGGGCCTCCTGCAGCCCGGGCGCCCGGAAGACCTCGAAGCCCTCTTCCACCAGGGCGGCCGCCAGCGGCGCCAGCGCTCGGCGCTCCCGATGCACCAGCAGCACCCGGATTCGGTCGCGCCGCCGCTTGATGCCCTGCCCGACCCGCCGGAGCTCGTCCTGCATCGTCTTGGTCGCCCACGGTTTGGCCACGTAGCCGACCACGCCGTACTCGTCCATCAGCTGCTGGTTCTGGGTCACGGAGCAGACCAGCACCGGCACGTCGGCCGTCGCGGCCCGGGCGCGCAGCTCCTGCAGGACCTGCCAGCCGTCTTTGACGGGGAGCACGGTTTCCATCACCACCAGGTCGGGGAGGATCTCCATCGCCTTGCGCACCGCCTCGTTGCCATCGAGGGCATGCGCCACCCGAAAGCCGACCCCCTGGATCTCCGCCGTCATCCGCTGGCTGCTGGCCGGGTCATCTTCGACCACGAGGACCAGCGGCAGCTCCATGCTTTCGGCGGTCTGCGCCGCCTCCTCGACGGGGGCCTCGAGCGCGAGCCGGGGTTCCCGCGGAATGGTGAAGGTGAAAATCGAGCCTTTACCGAACTGGCTCTCGGCCCAGATCCGGCCGCCGTGCATCTCGACGAAGCGGCGGCAGAGGGCCAGCCCCAGTCCGGTGCCCTGGTAGCGGCGGGTATAGGAGCCATCGATCTGCTCGAACTCGCGGAACAGCTTCGGCAGATCCTCGGGCTTCATCCCGATCCCGGTGTCTTCGACGGATACCGTCAACTGCTCGGGGGAATCTCTGACCGTCACGGTGATGTTGCCCGGCGCCGGCGTGAACTTGACCGCGTTGGAGAGCAGGTTGTAGAGGACCTGCTTGAACTTGCTCCGGTCGGCTTTGATGGCGCCCGCCTCCGCCGCGCCGACCGTTCTCAGCTGGAGGCCCTGCTGGCGGGCCATCGGATCCAGGATGGCGGTGACTTCCTGGAGCGCCTGGGTGACCGGCATCTCTTCGGCGTGGAGATCCATCTTCCCCGCCTCGATCTTCGCCAGGTCGAGAATGTCGTTGATCAGGCCGAGCAGGTGCTGTCCGCTGCTGTGGATGTTGCGGAGGAATTCGGTGCGCTCGCCGGCGGTGAGGTTCATGGTGAGGTCCAGCAGGATCTCGCTGAAGCCCAGAATGGCGTTGAGCGGGGTGCGCAGCTCGTGCGACATGTTCGCCAGGAATTCCGATTTGTAGCGACTGGACTGCTCGAGCTGACGGTTGACCTGGAGGATCTCCTCATCGGCCTGCCGCAGCGCCGCGTGCTGGCGCATCAGGTAGCGATTCGAGTCCTTCAGCCGCGCGACCAGGCTCTGCCGCTCGGCACGCAGCCGCTGCTTCTCCAGGTTGCGTTCGAGTAGTTCTCGCAGGCGGTGCAGGTCGATCGGCTTGGCGATGTAATCGTCCGCGCCGCCGCGCAGCGCCTCCGCCGCCACCTGTTCGGAGCCGTAGGCCGTCATCATGACGACCACCGACTCGGGGAAGTCTCGAAGCATCTGGGGCAGCAGGCTCAGCCCGCTCTCTTCCGGCATCTGCACGTCGAGGAAGATCAGCGCCGGGCGCCGGCCGGCGAGCTGCCGGCGAGCTTGCGTGGCGTTGGGTGCCGTGACGACCTCGAAGCCCTGTTTCGACACCGCCTTGGTGAGAAACGCGCGGTTGTCGGGATCATCGTCGATGGCCAGCAGGACCGGCCGCTGTTCCAGTTCCGGCTCCGCCCCCAGCAGCATACGCACCGCCTGGATCAGGTCCTGGTCCGCGCCCAGCTCGCGGCCGGATCCGGTGGACAGCGAGCTGAGATCGCTCAAGAAGCGGTCCGCCCCGGCGGCCAGCGCCCGCTTGCCCTCGTCCGCATCGACGTGGACGCCGGCCATCAGTAGCACCGGAATGTTCGTGGTTGCCGGGTTGCTCTTCAGGATTTCGCAGACGCGAAGCCCATCGATCCGGCGGAGCAGCAGGTTGAGAATGATGGCGTCCGGCAATTCCTCACGGGCACGATCCAGCGCCTCGAGCCCGTCCTGGGCGGAGAGGACGGCAAAGCCTTCGCGTTGGAGTCGCTCGACCAGCGCCTTGAGGCGTTCGGGATCGTCGTCGGCAACCAGGATCCGCCGGCTCGTGCCCTGCTCGCTCATGCCGCCCTCCCCAGGGGCCCCCGCAAGGTCGGACCTTGCGGGGCAGGGGCCAGCACCGGAAGCCGCGGGATCAAGAAACGGAAGGCGCTGCCCCGTCCCGGGACACTCTCCATCCAGATCTGGCCGCCTTGTAACTCCACCAGCCGCTTGGAGAGCGCCAGGCCGAGACCGACGCCCTCGTAGCCACGCGAGGTCGATCCGTCGACCTGACGGAATTCCGTAAAGAGGCGCGGCTGGTCTTCCGGCTTGATGCCGATGCCGGTGTCACGGACTTCGACCACGGTGCCCGTCTCGCTCTCCAGCGCGCTGATCGTGACGGTCCCGTGGTGCGGGGTGAACTTGACCGCGTTGTTGACCAGGTTGTGAACGATGTGGCGCAAGCTGCGCGGGTCGAACACCACCTGCACCGCGCGACCCACCAGCGAGGTGACTGTGAGCTCCTTCTGATTGGCGGCCGCCGCATTCTCCGACATGGCGGCGTCGACGGCCTCCGCCAGCAGACACGGTGCCGGATGCAGCTCCAGCCGCCCGGCCTGAATGTGGGTCAGCTCGAGGATGTCGTTGATCAGCGTCAGCAGACGGCGGCCACTGGTGTGGATCGTCTCGGCAAACTCGGCGCGCTCCGCCTCCGAGAGGTCCGGCGTCGTCCGGATGATTTCGGAGAAGCCGATGATCGCGTTCAGCGGCGTGCGCAGCTCGTGCGACATGTTGGTTAGAAACTCGGACTTCATCCGGTCGGCCTCTTGCAACTCGAGGTTCGCGCGCTGCAACATCTCGATGGTCTGGCGCTCCCGCTGAAACCGGCGCGCATTGTCCAGCGCGACCGCCGCCTGGTTGGCGAGAATCTGGAGGACCTGCATCAGGGTGGCATCGAAGGCGCGGACCTCGTGGAAGTAGACGGAGACCGTCCCCACGAATTCGCGCTCGAGGAACATCGGCAGCCCCAGCGCCGCCCGCCAGCCGTACTGCTGGGCGAGCGGGTCGAGCGGGAAGCGTCCGTCGAGTTGGATATCCTCGGAGAAGACCGGCCGCTGTTCGATCACCACCTGCGTGACCAGACCGGGCGCCACGTGTGCGAGGGGGAGGCCCTGGGCCCGTGGCTCGAGCCCCTCCCCCACCTCGACCACCTGTTCGGCGGGACTTCCGGACTGGGTCAAGGTGATGACGCAGGAGGCTGCGCCCGAGACACCGATGACCGCTCGCGCCACGCCCTGGAGCAGGGCATTCGGACCGACCGTGGTCGCGGTCAGCGCCTGGGAGACCTGGCGCAGCATCTCCATGGAGGCGTCGAGCCGGAACGCCTGCTGGCGAGTCTGCTCGAAGAGGAAGGTGTTCTCGAGCGAAACGGCAACCTCGGCGCCGAGCGAGGCCGCCAGCTTGACGTCGTAGTTTCCGCTGAACTCGCCGTGTCGCTTGTTGGCGAGCATCAGGACGCCCAACGGGCGCCCGCCCGATCCCAGCGGAACGAGCAGTAAGTCACGGTAGCCAAACGTCTGCGGCAAGAGTTGACCCGCCTCGATGTCGTGCAGGCAGTCCGCGATGATGGTCGGCTTCTGGGTGACGAAGACGCGACCGATCAGGGTCGACGCGTTGGCCCCGAATCGCAGTTGGTTGAGACGCATCTGGTTGAAGAGCCGGCTCTCCCGCATGCCCGACGGTGCGGCCGGGGCGATCAGCGCCTCGAGCCCCTCCTGGTAGAGGAACAAGCCGCACATTTCGACATCGAGCAGTTCAGCCAGTTTGGTGCTCAGGGTACTGAGGTCCTCGCCCAGCTTGGTCAGATTCGAGACGGCGGTCGCGGTCTCGAAGAAGTGGCTCAGCTCCTGGAGATTCTGATCGGCGCGCAGCGAGAGCTCGAGGTTTAGCTGGACCAGCTTGAAGTACTTGAAGGACCAGAAGCCGGTCAGCACCATGACCGGCAAGAAGAGCACCGCCAGGAAGTAGGTAACCGGCGACGGCGCCCACCAGCGCGCCACGTAGATGAGGAAGAGCTCCGTCAGGGCGCCCAACACCACCCAGAGCCGCCAGTTGAAACGGGCCCGGGAGTTGGATGGTGAATGCTGCCTGGTCGTCAAGCCTTCTCTGGTCACAGTGCGCGCATTGATTTGACGCGGAAGGAGGGCATTGCTTCGCACTACGGCCCGGCCGACCGGCCAGGGGGCGACGAGGTTTACAAAGGTTTACCAGACCGTCGCCCCTCAGAAACCCGCGGGATGCCGTTCGCCCCTTTGCTACTCTCTAGGCGTGCAGCGGGAGACGGCGTTCAACGTTTCGGCCATCAAGGACACCGTCCTGCGGTCGATCAAGCTCAATCAGCAGGCGTACAACAACCGTGATGCCGACGTGCTGCGCGAGGTGTACCTGGAGCCAATGTTGTCCCAAGTCGCGCACGACCTCTCCGGGGACTTCGAGTCGTTCCCCGCAGCTCGCCTGGACATCACCTGCGAGGTGCTGGATGTTTCTTACACCGCCTACTTGCAGATCGGCAAGGTTGAGCTTTCCGCTTATGGCCTCGAAGCCAGCCCGCAGAACGTCAACGTGACGACCAAGGAAGAGTGGATCTACCGCTTGGTACCGGATGCGGAGAAAGGGGTCGGCCTCGGCCGGCGGACGACCCACCGGTTCCTCGGCTATTACCACTACACCCTGGTCGACATCGATGGACGCTGGTGGATCACCGACGTGCAGTCCGCGTCCGAGATCTGGCTGCCTTAGGCAACCTGGCCCAGGGTTTCCGTCCGCCGCACCGCGTCGCCCGGGGTTCTAACCCGCAGCGCAGCCAGTAGCCAGACCGTCTCGCTGACGAGCAGCGCCGCGCCCAGAATCGAACCCCAACCACCAAAACCCCAGTAGGAAATCGCCAGCAGCAGCAGGTAGCCGGCGGACAGCAAACCGTACTGCCACCGATCAAGCCGGCCATGCACGGCGATTCCTCCGGCGAGCAGGAGAGTGGCCAGGTCCTGCGAGTGAAGATACGGCGTCACCAGCATCGAGCCGATCAGAGCGCACGCGATCGGTATCGCCGGAGCCTCATGCCGGTGCCGGTAGGCCACGGCCGCCGTCACAGCGATCAGCAGCCCGGCGACGGCGAGCCTGACCATCCCGTGGCCGATGAAGCCGCCGAGCGTGAACTGGGTGGGGACCAGGAATTCTGGCGCCGTGGCCGCCGCACCGGAAAGACGAGACGCGTAGTCGCGCAGGCCATCGACCCCGGTGGTCATCAGGGCGACCGCAGCGATCAGCGCCGATCCGGCGACCCAGACGGCGACCGTCCGCCAACGACCGATCAGCAGCAGCGCCACCGGGACGAGGATGGCGACCTGCGGCTTGAAGACCAGCACGGTCAGCAGGATGCCGGCTGGAATCTCGCGGCCTTTCGAGACCAGCCACCAGGCGGCGGCAAGGGCGGCCAGCTCGAGGATGAGCACCTGGCCAAGGATGAGCGCATAGAGCACGGGGAAGACCGCCAGCACCGCAACGACCGGCGTCCAGCGGGCCAGCCGTGTCTGCTCGAGCGCGACGAGCCGGCAGGTCAACAGGACGAGTCCGAAGAGCAGGGCTGCCCAGCAGGCGAAGGCCAGCGGCATGGGCAGCAGGGTGAAGGGCACGACCAGCCACGCCAGCGGTGGCGGATAAATAATCGGAAACCAGGGAATGACGTCCGATCCGCCGAGGCGCAGCCATTCCTGCTGCTGCGCGGCCAGGTCGTACAACCGGCTCCATCCCTGGTGCAGGCCGACCAGTGCGTAGAGGTAATAGTTCCCAAAGTCGGCGAAGCCCGGATGTCGAAGGACGAAGCTACCCCAACCTTCCATCGCGATCCGAATCTGGTTGATCGCCAGCGCAATCAGTAGGACGAGCGTCAGCCGTTGCCGGCTGCGGAGCGCCACCACCACGGACCTCATGCGGCCAGCGAGCCGATGACCGAGACCGGCCGAGCCGCGACGAACTGATTGACCTGCGGGACGTCGACGACGAGCCTGGTCAACCGGCGACCGTTCAGCGCCCGGTGGACGATCCGGCCGGGGCCGCCGAGGTACAGCGCGGCACGGTCAATCAGGAATCCGATGGTGCAGCTCCAGGCCACCGGGCGGCGAACCGCGACGCGGAAGCCGGCCGCCTCAAAGCACCGACTGATGGTGGCCGGGTCGAAGAACTGGAGATGTTCGCCCGCCGTCTTGTAGCCGAACCAGCGCCTCCCGCTCAGCCGGGCAACGGCCGTGCCGGCGTTGGGGACGGTGGCGGCCACCAGACCACCCGGGGTCAACAACTCCTGAGCGCGACGCAAGCTGGCGACCGGGTCCGGCAGATGCTCGAGGACGTCCCAGAATGTGATCAGGTCGAGGCTATGCGGCGCGACGTCGGCGTCGTCGATGGTACGTCCGACGATGCGCAGGCCCGCGGATTGCGCCTGCTCGCGCGCCGGCGAGGGATCGACGCCGAGCGCCTCCCAACCGCGTCGCGCGGCCACCAGCAGGAAGTCGCCCGTCGCGCAGCCCACGTCGAGCACCCGACCTTTTGCGTGCAGCCGTTCGATCCGATCCAGGTGGCGTGAGAACATCTGGCGACGGGCTGGCGTCAAGGCGGCGTAATCGCTGAATCCGACGGATCCGTGCCCCCCGCGATAGTAGGCGGGGTCATAGATGGCGGCCAGGTCCGCGTCGGACGGAATCGGCCACACATAGCGCTGGCCACAACGCAGGCAGCGAACCACTCCCAGCCCGTTCTGGGTGACGACGGCTTGCCGCCGGGCGTCCCGACAGACGGGGCAGCCGTGGCTCCCCTCGGTCATCGCCACGTATGCATCCACTTACTGAGTTTGAATTTGCGGAAGGCGACGAGCGACATTGCCATGAGCAGCAGGCCATGACGGACGACGCGCACCTTGGTGACCCCGTTCCGCCGCCGCCGGTAGCGGACCGGCACATCCACGATGCGCAGGCCCAGGCGGGCGGCACCGAATAGAAGGTCGAAGTCTCCGAAGGGGTCGAACTCGCCGAAATAGGCTCGCCCATCGGCAATGCGCCGGTAGGCTTCCCGACGGACGGCCTTGGTGCCGCAGAGCGTGTCGCGAACCGCTTGCCCCAACAGCCAGGTAAAGAGGCTGCTGAAGAGCTTGTTACCGAGGTAGTTAATGAACTTCATCGCTCGTTCCTCCATGGGGTACAGGAGGCGGCTGCCATTGACGAACTCGGCCTTGCCGCTGGCGATGGCATTGAAGAACCGGGGCAAGTCCTCGGGCGGGACCGTCAGGTCGGCGTCCAGGATCATCAGCACGTCGCCGCGAGCCGCCTCGAATCCCTTGCGGACTGCATCGCCCTTGCCGAGCTTAAGCATCGCCACCGGGGCGTCAGGCGCGACCGACGCCAAAACCACAGGCCGGGGTCCTGGAACTTGATGGATCAGGCGGATGTCCTTCCTGCCGGCGAACCGGCGACGCATTTCCTCGATTCGCTCTCCGGTCCCGTCGGAAGAGGCACCATCGACGAACACGATCTCGGTGTGCGATCCCATCGATGGCATCCGGCTGACGGCGGCTTCGATGTTGCCGACCTCGTTGCGGCAGGGGACGATCACGCTGCAGCTGAGCGGCCAGAGTTGCGGCCGCGGCCGCCGCGGCCGCGCCACCACGATCGTGACCGCGTTCAAATAACCGATGAGCGGTGCGCGGGCCGGGACCGCGTCCGCAATCCGGTTGAGCGCCGGAAGCAGGGCCGGGAGCAGCAGCCCGCTGTGCACCTGCTCCACCGTGAAGTCGGAGAGCTCGAGAAGGCCGGTGACGTCGTTCGGGCCGATCCAGTTCTGGCGGGCGGGCGGCATGGTGAGGCCGGCGCGCTGCGCCACGCGAAGCAGCCCCTCCAGCGCAGGGTTGTGGAAGGTGAGGATCAGGCGGGTCTCGGCGGCGCTGATGGCGTGCAGCCGGTCGAGCATGGCGGCAATATCGAGGAGCTCGCCGATCAGGTCGGAGGCGACGATCACATCGAACGGTTCATCGCCCTCGACGGCCTCCGCGTCACCGACCTCGAAGCGCATCTCCGGATACTTCTGGCGCGAGAGGTCGACCATGGCGGGACTGAGGTCGATCCCCACCCCGCGTGCCGGCTGGAGCGCCTTGAGCAGGTTTCCGGTCCCACAGCCGAGTTCCAGGACCGACCGCCCGGGTGGAACGAGCCTCCGTAGGGCACGTTCCAGGTAGTCGTGGTAGCTCCGGTTGCGGCGGTACCAGCGATCGCGGCCAGCGGCGAGCCGATCGTAGTGCGTCCGAACCCGGGCTTTGAACTCACGGTCGGGATCGCGGTCGAGGCTCGGCAGGGCAGGCTGCTGCCACTCGTGGAGGGCGTCCACACGTTAGTAACAGCGCGCCCGTGCGGAAGTATGCGGCTGGCTAGTGGAGGTCGAGCATCGCGCGCAGATCGCTCACCCGCCGGCCAATTTCGTCACGGGTCTTTCGCACCTCCGCGAGGGGCTTGCCAGCGGGGTCAGGGAGGTCCCAATCGATGTAGCGCTTGCCGGGAATGTAGGGGCATTCGTCGCCGCAGCCCATCGTGACGACCACGTCCGCCCATCGAGCCAGGTCGTCGGTGAGCTTCTGCGGCCGGTGCTGCGACACGTCGATCCCAACTTCCTGCATGGCGTCGAGGACGACCGGGTGGACCGCCTCGGCCGGGCGGGTCCCCGCCGACCGCGACTCGTGCCGGCCTTGTACGACGCGTTCGAAGAGCGCCTGGCTCATTTGCGAACGGCCGGCGTTGTGCAGACAGACGAAGAGGACACGCGCCATCCGGCTAGACCAGTACGTCCAGGAGGGCGCGAGTCTTCGCGTCCAGGCGGGCACTCAGCCGGTAATAGGCCCAGATCCCGATCTTGGTGACCTCCACCAGGCCGGACTGGCGAAGCTTCGCCATGTGGTGGGAGATGGTCGGCTGGCTGAGCTCGAAGGCGGCCGTGAAGTCACAGATGCAGACCGCCTTCGGCGATCGCTTGAGCATCCCCATCATCTGCAGCCGGGTGGGATCCGCGAGCGCCTTGAGCACCCCGACTGACGCATCCGCTTTAGCCCGGGGGAGTGGGATCGATGGCGGGGAACTGACCCCTTTCACACGGTCGGGAAGGGTCGCTTTCACCGGACCAGTCTAGCAGCTCCATTGACAAGTGTCTATGCGTCTGCTAGACTTCCATCGACAACCGTCAATCTATCCTAACAGGGGTCAGTGATGGAGACCATTCAGAACTCGGTTCGATCGCATTATGCGCAGACCGCGATCAAGATGCGGGATGGCGGGAACTGTTGCGATTCGAGCTGCTGCGGTGGGACCGATGCGATCAGTGGTCCGATCGGTGAGAAGGAGTATTCCAGCGCGGAGATTTCAGATCTTGGCCTCTCGCTGGGCGCGAGCCTCGGCTGTGGCAACCCGACGATGCTGGCCCAGCTGCATCCCGGCGAGGTCGTGCTCGACCTGGGCAGCGGCGCCGGCCTGGACGTCCTGCTGTCGGCTCGGCGCGTTTCCCCTGGCGGGCACGCCTACGGCGTGGACATGACCGACGAGATGCTCGCCCTGGCCAACGAGAACAAGGCGCGAGCGGGCGTCGAGAATGCCACTTTCCTCAAGGGCACGATCGAGGCGGTTCCCCTGTCCGACGCGGCCGTCGACGTCGTCATCTCCAACTGTGTGATCAACCTCGCCGCCGACAAAGCGGCGGTGTTGAAGGAGGCGTTCCGCGTTCTCAAGCCGGGTGGACGGCTGGCCGTGTCGGACATGGTCGAGGTGGAGACGCTGGCCCCATCGGTCAAATCGTCCCTCGATGCGTGGGCCGGCTGTGTGGCCGGCACCATCCCGGTTGATGCCTACCAGGCGGCCGTTCGCGATGCCGGCTTCGAGACGGTTGCCATCGAGGTCACCAACACCTTCGGACCGCAAGAGGCGGGACTGCCCGATGGCGCCGGAAAGATTGCCAGCGCCTACATCCGGGCGACCAAACCCTAGAGAAGAAAAAAGGCCTCGGCGTTGCCCGGGGCCCTTTGGATTCTAGGTTGTGAGTCTTTTAGGCGACGCGCACCCGAGAGGCGCGCGGCCCTTTGGGTGCTGATGCTTCGACGTCGAAGCTGACCTTCTGCCCCTCCTGCAGCCCCTCGAACGAGCCCTCGACAGACGACCGGTGAAAGAAATACTCCTTGCCGTCTTCGCCGCTCAAGAATCCGAATCCTCGATCCATCACGAGTCGCTTGATCGTACCGTTCTGCGCCACGTCTGCCGCTAGCTCCTTCGCAAAGTTATCCCCGGTCCGCTGCGATTTCGGGGCGTGCCATGACCGGGCTGCCTCCGCCCACGACGAAGCATATCATGGGTAGTATTGCGACCGCCAAATGTCCCGGCCGGCCAGACCCGGTCATAGGAGGCGTTGACCGCGATGCGCAGCACGATGCCCGACTTCCCGCTGACGCTCCAGCACTTCCTCTGGCGTTCGACCACGCTGTTCCCGTCCAAGGAGATCGTCACCAAGCGGGAAGCCGGCCGGCACCGGTACACCTATGCCGATTTTGGCCGGCGCGTGGCGCAGCTGGCGCACGCGCTCAAGGACCTCGGGGTGGGCGAAGGCGAGCGGGTCGGCACGCTCGCCTGGAACAACCACCGGCACCTCGAGCTGTACTTTGCAGCACCTTGCTCCGGCGCGGTGCTGCACACGTTGAACCCACGGCTCTTCCCCGAGCACCTTGCCTACGTCATCAACGACGCTGACGACAAAGTCATCTTCGCTGACGCTTCCCTGCTGCCGGCCCTCCAGCGAATCGCGAAACAGCTCAAAGGGGTGAAGCAGTTCGTCGTCATGACCGATGGCCCATCGCCCAACGGGGAGCTCACGCCGCTCAGCTCCTACGAGGAGCTGCTCGCCGGTCGTCCGTCCGTCTACCCGTGGCCGGAACTGGACGAGCGGGATGCCGCCGCCATGTGCTACACGTCGGGGACGACCGGGAAGCCGAAGGGCGTCGTCTACAGCCACCGCTCCTCCGTGCTCCACTCGCTCGGCATCGCCATCGGCGGCGGCATTGGTCTCCAGGAGGCCGACAGCATCCTCCCCATCGTGCCGATGTTCCACGCCAACGCCTGGGGTCTCCCCTACGCGGCCACCATGCTGGGCGCCAAGCAGGTGTTTGCCGACCGGTTCCTCGACCCGGTCAGCCTCACCGAGCTCATCCGGGAGGAGGGTGTCACCTTCAGCGCCGGGGTGCCCAGCGTATGGATCCCGCTGCTCCAGTACCTGGACAAAACGGGAACCAACCTGGACGGCCTTCGCATGTTCGTCGGTGGCTCGGCGCTGTCAGCGGGACTGTACGACGGGCTGACCGGTCACGGTATCGACACCAACCAGGGATGGGGGATGACCGAGACCTCGCCCGTGGCGGCGTGCGCGACGATCAAGAGCCAGTTGACGGATCAGGATCGCAAGGCCATCCGGCTCAAGCAGGGCATGCCGCTGGCCGGGATCGAGCTCCGGCTGGCCAACGTCGAGACCGGTGAGTCGGTGGCATGGGATGGCAAGAGCGTGGGCGAAATCCAGGTTCGCGGCCCCTGGGTCACTGGTAGCTATTTCCGCGGCGTCGATGCCGATCGCTTCACCGCCGACGGCTGGCTGCGGACCGGTGATGTGGCGAACGTCGACCCGGAGGGCTACATCGCGATCGTGGACCGAACCAAAGACCTGGTGAAGTCTGGCGGCGAGTGGATCTCCTCCGTGGAGCTCGAGTCCGCCATCATGGGCCACCCGAAGGTGCTCGAAGCCGCCGTGATCGGGGTGCCACATCCGAAATGGCAGGAACGCCCGGTCGCCTACGCGGTTGCCAAACCGGAGTTCAAAGGCTCGGTATCGCAGGACGAGATCCTCGACTTCCTCCGGCCGCTGGTGGCGAAGTGGTGGCTCCCCGATGAGGTGCGCTTCATCGATGAGATCCCCAAGACGAGCGTCGGGAAGTTCGACAAAAAGGTCCTCCGGGAGCGGGCGCTGAAAGCGCCGGCCGCCGCGGCGCCTTCGGAATAAACGGCGGGGTCACAAAGCAGCCACAATCGTGAGCCGGATCGCTGGCGCGGGCACATCGCTCATGCACCCTTAATGCTCTCGCGCTAGAACGGAGGCAAGCAGGATGTGACCCAACCATGGATGCCTCCGGACAGTTCGAGGCGCTCGTTCCACTGCCGCTGGATGCGGAGGGGATCGAGCGGCGCCGCGAACTCGAGGACATCCACGAAGAGCTGCTGCTCAGCGTCCTGGACCTCGAGGAAGAGTGGCTGCTCGACGATCGGATCGCCTATGCACTGCGGCAGCGCGAGGCTGCCTGACGGGCTACCGACGCTTCGCCGGGCGGCCGCGTAGCATCTCCATCGCCTGAGCCATCCGCCGCCGCTGGGTCTCTGGGCGCTTGGCCTGGCTCACCCACTGAACGAGTTCCTTCTTTCGGGTGTAGGAGAGCATCTCGAAGGCGGCGGCAGCCCCGGCGTCGGCTTCGATCGCGGACCGCAAGTCGTCGGGCAGGTCGACCGTCCGCAGCTCGGCATCGTAGTCCAGGCCAACCGTGAGCCGGTCACCGGCCGCGACACCGGCCGCTTCGCGGATCTCGCGTCTCACCCCCAGGTAGTGGTGACCGCCGTACACCGCGATCGTGGTCCGGTAGGCATAGCCATTAATGCTCACTTTGACCGGCACACGCTTGCGCTGGCCGAGCGCCGTCACCACCGCGGCGGGCACCCTGATGAAGTGCGCCTCCTTGTCCGACTCGAGCTGGCCCTCGAACCGTAGTTGAGGCATCATCGCAATTTTCGGTCAAATTCTCGGCAATTTCGCACGTTTTCGTTGTCCCCCCCGTTTGCATCCGACGACAGGGCCGCTTGCCCAGACGGATTACTTGACGGAGGAAACGATGGCGAAAACGCAAAAGTGGACCGCGTCGACGTTCGTAAGCCTGGTGCACGAGAACCTGGCCGAAAAGGGCTTCAAGGTCAAGAAGTCGGACCTGAACTGGGCCGTCCAGGATGCCTTCGAGGCGGCCGTTGCGGCCGGCGCTCGTGGCATGCGGGTGCGCTTCCCGCAGATCGGTGCGCTGGCGTGGCGTGAGGTCAAGGCCCGCAAGGCAGGGAAAGGCACCAATCCCTTCACCGGCGAGTCGATCATGCTGAAGGCCCGGGCGGCTTCCAAGAAGCCGCGTTGGTCGTTCCCCAAGGCCGTCCGCGAGGCCTACACCCGGACCTCGATCCGCAAGGCCGCCTAACCCGACCGTTCGACAAACAGGGCGCCGGGGTTCACTCCCGACGCCCTGTTCGGCGTCTTGACAGGTTTGCGGATTCCCCCGACTATGATGGGAGGGATGAGGCGAAACCTGATAGCGGGATTGCTGATTACCGGCGGCCTGGCCCTGATGGCCACCGCGCTGCCGGCCAGCGGCCTGGTGCACCTGGGGTCGCCGGCCGTCGTCACGCAGGCCGTCCCGGCGCTCGCTGATCCTTTATCGCCGCCCCACCAGCATCCGAAGTTCCTTCCGGGAACGAATGCGGCCGCCGCCGGCCCGAGCCAGGTCGTCGCCTATCTCTCGATCCCCCGGCTGGGCATCAAGAACGCCCCGATCTTCGACCGGGGCGTCGACAGCGGCGGCAACATGCTGATCGCCAAGGGGTACGCCGTCACCCACTACGCCGACTCCTCCCCCATCGGCAGCGGCAACGCCGTCCTCTACGGCCACGACGACATCGAGGGCAGCGTCTTCGGCCGCCTCCAGGACCTGAAGGCCGGCGACGAGATTCAGGTTGCGCGGGCCAGCGAGTCCCCGGTCGCCTATCACGTGACCGCCCGGACGATCGTCGCCCCGACCGCGGTGGAGATCTTGAAGCCAACCAACGACGTGCGGCTCACGCTCTTTACCTGCTGGCCCAATTGGGTCGATACCAAGCGGGTGGTCGTGACGGCGGTCCCGGCCACCACCTAGCCGCGGCCGCTAGTGGTTCGTCTCCTGGGGCGGCTCCTGGAAATACTTCAGCAGTTCTTCCAGGGCTTTCGCGGCTTCAGGGTCGCGCAGCAGGCGCTCCTGCATCTCCTGGACCTGCTTGACGAGCTCCTTGGCCTGGGTTTCCTGGGCAACCTGCAGCAGCACCGGCTGGGTGGCCGCCGACACGATCATCTGGGCCTGCTGGCGCAGCATTTCCACCCCCTGGCAGCCGAGACAGGTACCGGCGTTGTTGCAATGGCAGAGCTGAAGGCGGAGGTTGTCGAGCTCGCGCTGCAGGGGTGAAAGGTCAACCGGTTGGCTCACGTTTCAAGCTTAGCCTGAGGAACGGGAACTTTTCGATTCCCATCCGCGTCTTAGTTTCCGAGATGAACATCCTGCCACCGATCCGGCGCCTTTCTCTCCTGGGCCTGTTGGGCGTCGCCGGTCTGCTGGCCGCGTGCGGCGCCGCCTCGACCTCGACCGGGTCGCCCAGCCACGTCAGCGCCGGACTGGGTCAGGGTGGCAACTCGATGACCTATGCCAGCGCCGACAAGAGCACCGGCTCCGGCGCGCCGGCGTCCCAGGCCAGCAACGCGGTCCTCACGGCCCAGGGCAACCAGAAGGTCATCCAGGACGCCACCCTCGGGATCCAGATCAAGTCCGGCTCCTTCTGGGATAGCTACAACCAGGCCATTACGATCGCCGGACGCTTCAACGGCTACCTCGTCAGCTCGCAAGTCGGTGACACCACCGGAAAGGAGACCGACTCGGGGAGTGTCGTGGTCGCCGTTCCGTCATCCAGCTACAGCGATGCGCTCGCGGCGCTGCGCGGGCTCGGCAAGCCGACCCAGCTCCAGGTCACCAGCCAGGATGTCAGCGGAGAGTATGTCGACCTGCAGTCCCGGCTCAAGAATCAGCAAGCACAGCAGGCGATCCTCCTCGACCTGATGCGGCGCGCCCAGAGCATCCCGGACAGCATCGCGGTCCAGAACCAGCTGTCCAGCGTCACCGGCCAGATCGAGCAGATCGAGGGACGCATCCGGTTCCTCGACCAGCGGACCACCTATTCGACCATCACGGTTCACCTGTTCACCGTCGCGGCCGCCCCGGCCCAACCCAACCTCTGGGATCGCAGCGGTCTTGCGAGCTCGCTCGGCACGGCCGGACAAGCGTTCGTGGCCGTCATCGGTGGCATGCTGGTCGTCGGCGGTTTCCTCCTGCCGTTCCTGCTGCTCATCGCCCTGGGCCTGGGCATCTGGCGGCTGTTGCCCACATCGCTCCGGCCCACTCTGCGCCGGCCCACCTCAGCCTGAGGCCTCCTCCCGGCGAAAGCGGTCGATCAGGAATCGCTTGTGCGCGAGCAGCCGATCCATGTCGGTTTGGTGGACCACCTCGGCCACCTGTCGCATCTCGGCGTCGAGGAAGTCGAGCTCTTCGGCCAGCACATCGAGCGCGGCGCGGCCCTGACTGCCTGGCTGCGAGGAGACGTAGCCGGCCGGGAGACGCAGGTACGCATCGATCGCCGTCGGCAGGTAGTCGGAGACGGTTCGCTCAATCAGGTAGAGCTCCGGCGCGCCGAGCGGTAGGCAATCCAGGTGAGGAAGGATCTCGGTAGTGGTGGTCAGCTCGATCCGCTGTAGCCGGGCCAAGATCTCGGGTGGGACCCGGGCCGCGACTGCCGTGATCTGCTCCGAGAGCCTTTTCTGTAGCCGCCCCGGATCGAAGCCAAATCGATTAACGCGCGCTCTACCATGGACGGCAAGCGCGCCGGCCAGATAGAGAACGGCGACGAGCAGTATGCCCTGCAATCCGACCGGGTCAGCCAGAACCAGCCCGGCGCCTACCAGCGCCAGCGCCGAACCGGTCAGGTTTCGGCGGCTGGTCAGGTAGGCAACAAGCCCGCGCCCGGCTGAGGGCGTGGGCAGCGATGAACGGAAAGGCACGATCGCGCTTCCCATGCGTGCTCCCTGCCGTTAGGCCGTGCCGACCGGGAGTTTCAACTCGTCCGGCAACGAAGCGAGTTCGGTCGCCGGCGCGTCGTGCCGCCGCTCGAGGTACGCCTGGGCGCGAGCCACCTCCCGGGAGAGCGCATCGATCGTCTGCCGCATCATTTCCAGCGCTTGCAGCTTGGAGGCGTCGATCGTATCGATCGTGGCATAGATGTTGGCGAAGGCCGCCTGCAGCTTCTCCAGGCTGACGGTCGCCGTCGCCGCTTGCTCGTGCACGTTGGCGGACTGCTGACGGAGCATCGCCGATGTCCCTTCGATCATCTCCGCCGTCGTGGTGTTCAGGGCACCGATCTGGTCCAGCACGAGCTTCTGGTTAACCAGTCCCTGCGCGGTCATCACCGCCGTGCGAAGCGCTGATACCGTCGTGGTGGTGGCGCGGTCGACGCCTTTGGCGAGCTCGAGGTTGTTCTTTCTGACCAGCTCCAGGGCCAGGTATCCCTGGGCGCTGACCGCGAGTTGCGTGGCAAGGTCCTGGGCTTTCTGGCGAACGTAGAAAAGACAGTCCTCGCGCAGTGTCCTCGCCCGCTCCGGCTCGCTCGACTGCACCTCGCCGATTCGGACGTCGAGCGAGAGGTCAATGGTACGGGCTAGATAGAGGTATTGCTTGAGCCGATCCATCACGGCCCACAGGTTCAACTTCTCCTGCTCAATTGCCGCGTTGTCCTTGAGCAGCTCGTCCTGGCCACGGTAGAGAGCCTGCACGATTGCATTCAGATGGCCCTGTGCGGACTCGTACTTGCCGAAGTAATCGCGCAGCCGATTGCCTAGCGGCAGAACGCCGAAGATCCGCCGTCGGTCCAGCAGCCCGCGACGCGATGGGTCGAGGTCTTCAACGGTGCGCCGAAGTTGCAGGAGGGCGCCGGATACGGTCGAGGACTTGTCCTGGGTGCGCGCGAGC
This sequence comes from Chloroflexota bacterium, assembly GCA_005882525.1. Lineage (GTDB taxonomy): Bacteria > Chloroflexota > Dormibacteria > CF-121 > CF-121 > CF-13. Next base: position 15,115 of record VBGO01000008.1, on the reverse strand, counting down.
GCGCCGACTGGCCGGTCGAGCATCCGGTTCGAAACGCTGGCAGACTGCTTGATCTCCTCGTTCCCCAGGGCGTGGATGCCGTCAACCTTCTTCTTGAAGCCCTCGGAACGAGGGTCCGCCGAGAGCAGGGCGTCGATGTAAGCACCGACGGCGGCATCGAGACGAGCCTTCGTTTTCGGGTCGAGCGTGACCATCGGGGCGGACGTCGCGGCGGTTGGCACCGGGTCGGATGGGGTCAGGGAAAGGTCAGAGTTCGCCTCGACCGTCGTGCGCATGTGGACTCGCTCCTTTTTTGCTAGCCCGTAACTGGATACACCATCGGTTTTTCCCGAAAAACAGTCATCTCACACCTGCAAAACACTCCCAGGCCGGCGACGCGATGGAGCTGAATTCGGGGCTGGGGACGGCAACGGTAGGCTAGAGATGTGAAGCCGACCGCATCCGATGGCCGGATGTTCATCAACGGTGAGCGAGCCTGGGCACGAGCCGGAACAACTATGGAGGCGATTGATCCCGCAACGGCAGAGGTCTTCGCCACGGTGGCTCAGGCAGACAAAGCTGATGTCGATGCGGCGCTCGCATCGGCTCGGGCTGCTTTTACCGGTGGATGGGACGGCCTGCCGCCGGTTCGCCGAGTGCGCGTCCTCAACCGGCTCGCCAGCCTACTGCGCGAGCGAACTCGGGAATTCGCCCAACTCGAGAGCCTCGATGTCGGCAAGCCGCTCCGTCAGGCGGAGGACGACGTTGGCGCCGCCGCCGGCTACTTCGAATTCTTTGCCGGCGTTGCCGACAAAGTCTTCGGCTCGAGCATCCCGCTGGGAGCGGGCTTCGTCGACTTCACGCTTCGCGAGCCACTCGGCGTATCGGCCCAGATCATTCCATGGAACTACCCGTTGCGCCTCGCCTCGCGGGGGATTGCGCCGGCACTGGCGTGCGGCAACGCGGTCGTGGCCAAACCGGCCGCCGAAGCCGGCCTCAGCGTGATTCGGCTGGCGGAGCTGGCGGTGGAGGCCGGCCTGCCGCCCGGCGTCTTCAATGTCGTGACCGGTGGACGTGAAACGGGAGCCGCGCTCGCCGCGCATCCAGGGATCAACCACATCACGTTCACCGGCTCGGTCCCGACCGGGATTGCGATCATGAAAGCCGCCGCGGACAACGTCGTGCCGGTGACGCTCGAGCTCGGCGGCAAGTCAGCCAACATCGTCTTTGCAGATGCGGACCTGGACCGCGCCGCCGCCTCGGCCAGAACCACGCTGATGCAGAACTCGGCGCAAACTTGTACGGCGCCGACCCGGCTGCTGGTCGAGGAGGCGGCGCACGACCGCTTCGTCGAGCTGCTCGCGCCACGGATTGCGAGCATCCGCCTGGGTCGCGGCCTCGACAACCCGGACATGGGCCCGGTCGTGAGCGACCGGCAGATGCAGCGGGTGCTCGGGTACATCGCCGCGGGGGCGAAGGATGGGGCGACCGCGTTGACCGGTGGCCGCCGCTCGGACGCCCCCCAGCTCGCGCAGGGCTACTTCATCGAGCCGACCTTGCTCGACCGGGTGATGCGCGGGACCGCCCTGGAACAGGAGGAGATTTTCGGTCCGGTGCTGACCTTGACCACGTTCCGGTCGACCGACGAGGCGATCGCGATCGCCAACGGCACGCCCTATGGGCTGGTGACCGGGATCTGGACGCGCGACCTGAGCAAGGCGCTCACCGTGGCGACAGCAGTCAAGTCCGGGCAGGTGCGCGTCAACAGCTACAGCGTCGAGGGCAGTATCGGGCTGCCCTTCGGCGGCTATAAGCGCAGCGGCTTCGGCCGAGAGCAAGGCCTCGAGGCGCTGGCGAACTACACCCAGCTCAAGAACGTGATGATCAACTTCGGCTGAGCTGACCCCAGGCCACGGAAGGTGACGTGTCTTCCGATCAGCCGGCTAGCCGGGCTGTCCGGTGGGCATCGGGTGTGCCTTCTTCAGCAGCTCGAGCACCTGGTTTTGTCCATCCAGGATCTGGATTTGCATCTTGGCCAGCTCGTGGATGGCGTGGAGCGTCTCGTGATCCGCGATCGCCCGCGCGTCGCTCGCCGCCAGCGCGCGGTTCGCGCTCACCTGCAGCGAGATCATGATCGACAGCTGCGGCAGGTTGAGGAGCGTCAGCAGCAAGGGCCAGGGCGTCCTGTCGAACCCCACGATGTTGCCGGCGAATAGCCAGATCACGATGCCAAAGGTGATCGCGACGAAGAGATACATCGAGCCGATCAGGCGATTCACGAAGTCCGCCACGCGATCGAGAAGCCGGTCGCCAGACACATGCCGCGAGAGGACGAGCCGGGGCACGTGCTCCATCGGATGGGTGACGTAGGGCTCCCGCTGATGCATCGTCTCGTCGGTTGATCGGGTCGCGGTGGCCATGGATATCCTCCCTTAGTGCGCGTTCAGCCCGGCGAGCAGACCGAGCCCATCGAGGTCGTCGAGGTTGTACCACTGGAACATCACGCGTTCGACGCCGACCGTCGACCAGGCGTCGAGCTGCGACGCGGCCTGGTCCGGCGTCCCGACTATCCAGCTGCGCCGACGCAGCGCATCCGGCGCCGCGGCGGGTGGCACACCGGAAAGCGCGGCCAGGAAGGATTGCATCCAACCACCTTTCTCCGCGACCTCGCCGGCGTCGCGACCGATCAGGATGCCGCCCATCCAGGACCGGCGGATCTCATCCGGGTTGCGGCCGACGGCCCGGCAGTGCTCCTCGAGCCGGGCCCGCTTGACCTGGTAGACCTCGTGGCCGGCGGCGTGGCTGTTCCATTCATCGGCGTCGCGGGCCACGATCCGAAGCAACCGGACTTCTCCGTCACCACCGATCAAGATCGGCGGCGCCGGCCGCTGCACCGGCCGCGGATAGGCCGCGGCGCCGCGCAGAGGGTAGTAGCGAGCCTCGAGGTCGACCGGTCCGCCGGACCACAGCGCCTTGATCACGGCGATCCCCTCCTCGAGCCGGTCGAACCGCTCTTTCAGTGGGGGCAGCGCGATGCCGAATGCGTGATGCTCTGCGTCATTCCATCCGGCGCCCAGGCCCAGGACGAGCCGGCCGTCGGAGAGCAGGTCGACCGCGGCGGCCATCCGGGCGACCAACGCGGGGTGGCGAAACGTCATCGGGCTGACCAGCGGCCCGAACCGGATCCGCCGCGTTCGCTGAGCCAGGGCGGTCAACGAGGTCCAGCACTCCAGGGCCGGCCGCTGCGGGTGGCCCATCAGGCTGAAGAAATGGTCGGAGCGCCATAAGGAGTCGAGGCCGAGCGCTTCGACCCGGTCGGCGATCGCAAACCAGCGGTCCCAGGTCAACCCCTCCTGGGCCTCGAGCATCACGCCGATCCTCACAGCTGTTGACGTTAACGCACCGGAGGATTGAACTCGACACCGTTGGCGGTCGGATTCGGTGATCGGAATAGCGACTCGCGGACCTGGGTTGTTATGGGTGTCATGCCGGCCATTACCGTCGAGAACATCCTGACGCTCCCCCGGATCCCGGACCTGGACCGCACCACCCGGATCGAGCGTCCCGTCCTCGCCATCACCACGGCGCCCAAGGGCGTCGAGGGCGAGGGCTTTCCGGTACGTCGCGCCTTCTACGGGCTCGACCAGCGTTTCCTCGATCCCTTCATTCACATGGATCAGATGGGCGAGGTCGAGTACGGACCCGGTGAGCCGAAGGGAACCGCATGGCATCCACATCGCGGCTTCGAGACCGTCACCTACATGATCGACGGGACCTTCCAGCACCAGGATTCCACCGGCGGGGGCGGCTTGATCACCAATGGCGCCACCCAGTGGATGACGGCCGGTGCCGGGATCCTGCACATCGAACGGCCGCCCGAGGCCCTGATCGCCAGCGGCGGCCTGTTCCATGGCATCCAGCTCTGGGTGAATCTGCCCGCCGGCCAGAAGTGGACACCGCCGCGCTACCAGGACATCGGAGCCACCAGGGTCACGCTGCTGTCCTCACACGATGGTGGGGCGCTGGTGCGCGTGATCGCCGGTGAGGTGGCGGGTCACAGCGGACCTGGGATCACCCACACGCCGATCAGCCTGCTGCATGCCACGGTCAGTCCGGGCGCCGAGCTGCGGCTCCCCTGGCGGCCCGAGTTCAACGGGTTGGTGTACGTTCTGGCCGGACACGGAACCGCCGGGGCAACGCGGGCGCCCATCAGCACCGGACAGCTGGCAGCCTTCGGCGCGGGCGACCTGATCAGCCTGACCGCCGACCTCGCGCAAGAAAGTCGGTCACCGAACCTCGAGGTGCTCGTCCTCGGCGGCGAACCGATTGGTGAGCCGGTCGCCTGGTACGGCCCCTTCGTGATGAACACGCACGAAGAGCTGGCCCAGGCGTTCGACGACTACCGTCGCGGTCGAATGGGGACGATCCCCGCCGCGCACATCGGGAACTAGGCGTCCGTCGTCGCGGAACTCAGCGGATTCCGCTGTCGTACTCGACGTTCACCGACGTGTACGCGCCGGCGGAAACGGTGACCGAGGTTGGGATCGGTCTCGGCAAGAAACTGGAGCCGATCATTAGACCGAGCAGGTTGTAGGTCCCCGGCCTCAGGTCAACCTTGAACCGGCCGTCGCTGCCCGAATGGAAGCGCGTGACCTCGGCGCCGGTCCCATCGCGGACGACGACGGTCGCGGCCAGCGGATGTGGCGGACAGGGCGAGTTGATCCGTTCGACCGGACAGGTGGGGCCCGCCTGGACCATGCCCTGGATCCCGGTGCCCGGGGGCGCCGGCTGGGCCGCCTGGCTGCCGCAGGCAGCCATCGCGCCCGCCAGGATGATCGACGCCACGATACGTTTCATGAGGCTCTGATCATTACGACGCCCAGGCCCCCGAAAAGTTCCGTCTGACGGACTTGGGCCGCTGGGCGGCGCACCGACCCGGTTCAGGCGCCGCGCACGCCGCCGATCGGGTTGCCCATCGCGTCGACCGACTGTTGCTGGGCCTGGCTGGCGACCGGTGACCCGTCACCGGGATACACCACGACGGGCGTTCCGGTCGGGGCCCACTCGAATAGCGCCTTGACCGCTGCCAGCGGCACGTGGATGCACCCATGGCTCGCGAATGGACCGTACTGGGAACCCGGCCCGAGCGTCGATGCCGGCTGCCAGCTGGCATCATGCAGGCCTTCGCCGTTCCTGGTGAACCAGACCACCATCTGGACGACCGTGTCCGGGTACCACTCGGGCGATCCCTTGGGCCATGGCGATTGCATCGTCCACGGCGCGTCCTTGCGCATCACCCGCATCGCGCCAATGTCGGTCGGCAGCGCGGGCCGGCCGGTGGTAACCGGCGCGTCGACGACCACGCGGCCGCCGTCGTATGCGATCAGGCGCTGGTCGTGGATGGAGACCGTAATCAGCCGGCTCGGCCCATCGAGCAGCAGGCCATTGTGGAGCTGCGCCCCGTACCGTTGAACGCCGGCGGCCGCGAACGCCAGCTGCTGGACATCGGCGGAGGCCAGCATGGCGCCATACCGCTCGAGCCCGGCGCGCAGCCGGCCGGCCCAGCGGAGCTTGAGGAACACCGCGACGGTCGCGTCATTCCGTCCCGCCGCAAGCGCCGCGCCCGCGGAATCCCGCAAGGCCGGTGGATTCCCGCGGTATTGCGCCAACAGGCGGCGCGCCTCCGCCTGCAGGGCGGCCGTCTCGGTGACGGCGGGTGCCGCCCGCTCGGGACCAGCGGCGGACATACCACTCAGGGCGATGGCATTGACCCCGCGGCTACTCAGTGCGAGCCCGGCCATCAGGAGCACGACGAGGACGGCTCGACCGGACGGCCGGCGGGCCGGCCAGGCCATCCGCAATCCGGCCGATATCGTACCCGCATTACCAGACATAGTGTTAGTCATATTGTAATGTTGGCCGAGGCGGGCGGCGCGGCCGCGGGTGGCCTTTACGGCGCTCGGGAGCGCGGCTAGAATGGGGCCACCCTAGGGGGCAGGGCGGAGGTCGGGGAGTGCGGACGCTTTCGTTCATCGGACTCGATGCCGCGCAGCGCCCGCGCCTGAACGCGACCTCGATCCGTCAACTGGCCCGGCTGGGCACCGTCGTCCGCTGGCCCGGCCTGCTCTTCGCCGCCATCCTGTCGCTCGCGGTGCCACCCCGGTCGTCGGTGGGACTCGCCCTGGTTCTCGGATGGGTGGCGGTATACAACGCGTGGGGCATGATCGCCATTTCCAAGGCGGACGATGCCTCGATCCACCGGGTGGGGCGGGCCCTCACGCTCCTCGATACCCTCAGCTATTTCCTGGTGCTGTTCGTCTTCGGCGGGGTTGGCGCGAGCACCAGCATCTACGCCGCCTACATCCTGCTGATCGTCTGGATGGTCGCCTACGACGGTGCGGAGGGCGCCATGCTGTGCGTTGGCATCTTTGTCGTCGGAATGATCGCCCTCCATGCGGCCCTCAAGGCCGTCTTCAACCAGGACTTCGACGGACGGGACGTGGTGTTCTGGAGCCTGATCATGGTGGTCGCGGGCGCCATCCTGGCGGCCTACGACCGGATCGTCATCGGCGGCGTTCTGCCACAGGCCCAGGGGACCCTGACCGCTAACGGCTCGAGCGCAGGCGCCACGTCAGGGGCTGGCGTGACCGCCGCGGAGGTGCCGGTGACCAGCGCCACTGTCCCCGCCGTTCGCCTCTCGCCGCGCGAGCAGGAGGTCCTCCAGCTGGTGTCCGAGGGCTTCTCGAACTCCATGATCGCCGGTCGCCTGCACCTCAGCGAAAACACGATCAAGACCTACGTCGAAAATCTCTTGAGCCGGCTGAATGCGCGCAACCGCGCCGAGGCCGTGGCCGCGGCGTCGCGCCAGAACCTGATCTAGAAACGCGCCCCTCTCCCCCATTCGCCCTCCCCCGGTTGGAACCCGATGGCGTCGATCTTTCATCACCCTGGGGGATAGCGGCCGGCACCCGTGCCGCGTAGCCTGTTGCCAGTGGGGGCGCCGATCGATGTGGGGGGCGCGCCGATGGCGACCAGGATGGTGGGGGGTTTCATCCTGGTCGCCTTTCTCTTGTGCCTGCTGCTGGCTTGGCCGGGACGGCGGCGCTGGCCGTTCTGGCTGATCGCCGGGCTCTGCACCTCGATCTGCGCCGCGCTGGCTCTCAGCCTGACGGCCGCCGCGGCCTGGTTCGTCGCCCCCCTGCGGCTCACCGCGCTGGGGCTGGCCGGCGGCTTCCTGGCCGCGGCCGCCGTTCGGGATCTGCGCGACCCCCTGCGCTGATCTTGCCCGGCCGCGCGCCGGAACTCATCCGCACCAGGGGGACGAATAGGGGTCCTTGACTGAACGTGTGGCTATCAGGTAATTTGATATTCTACCTGTCTAAAACGCCAGTAACAACCTGGAGGGATGCTCATGATCCTGTTCCTGATCCTGTTGATCATCGTCGCGGCCGGGGTCGGCCTGTATGCGATGGAGAACACCGGCAGCCACGACGTCACGCTCTGGCAGTGGCACTGGTCCGCCGTCCCGGACTGGGTCCCGGTGGTGGTCGCGGCCGCCGTGATCGGCGGGCTCTTTCTCCTCTACATGCTCTACTCCGGTCTCGTCCACGGGGTGCACGTCGGCTCGATGCGGCGTCGAGTCACGACGCGGGAGTCGACCATCAACGATCTCCGCCGCGAAAACCAGGGCTTGCGTGAAGAAAATGCCCGCGTCCGCAGCGAGCTGCGTGGCATGGACCGCGGCGTGGCGGCGACCACCGGCGCTCCGGCGACCCCCGAGCGGGACACGACGCCCGCCCACCAGGAAACCGACCGGGAGCCTGTCATGGCGGCCGATGCGGCCGATCGCTCCGGGACCGCAACGCCCTACCGAGCCCGGCCGACGTTCGGTGAGCGGGTTCGCGCCTTTTTCAGCGGTCGAGAGCCGGCGGGGTACTGAACCGGTTCGATCCGTCGACGTCCTTCGCAAACAGGGTCTCGCGACCGAGGCCCTGTTTTCGTTGTCGCGATCCGACCCGCTTGACAGCCGGCCAGCCGTGTCAGCTAGATTGATACCGGCGCTAGCAAATGGTGGCTCGCGGGTCTGTAGGTCCTCTTTGCAGCTTTCCCGTGCAAGGTCCAGTTCAAAGGAGGCGACAAATGCCAGCAAGCGGCAAGCGAGGCTTCGGATCCATGGACGAGTCGAAGCAGCGGGAAATCGCGAGTAAGGGCGGGCAAGCCGCCCACCTGAAGGGGTCGGCGCATGAGTTCAGCCCGGAGGAGGCGCGGCAGGCGGGCAGCAAGGGCGGCAAGGCGGCCCATGAGAAAGGCTCGGCGCACGAGTTCTCCTCCGAGGAAGCCAGGGCGGCCGGCCGTAAAGGCGGCGAGGCCTCCAGCCAGGATCGCAACCGGATGGCCACCATCGGCCGCGAGGGTGGCAAGCACTAACGATCGAAGCGGGAGGAAACCGGTCGGCTTCCTCCCTTGCGGTTACAGCGAGCCGACCAACTCCTGGATGCGCGCCTCGGAGAGCGTGACGTCCGACAAGGTGCCGTCGAAGTAGGCGTCGTAGGCCGCCAGGTCGAGCAGACCATGGCCGCTGAAGTTGAAGAGGATGGTCGGCGACTCGCCGCGTTCCCGGGCTTTGACCGCCTCGTCGATGACCGCTCGGATCGCGTGCGCCGTCTCCGGCGCAGGAATGGTGCCCTCGGTGCGAGCGAACTGCACGGCGGCGTCGAAGACGGTGCGCTGCGGGTAGGCAACCGCCTCGATGAACCCATGATCCGCGAGGCCCGAGACCAACGGCGCCATCCCGTGATAACGAAGGCCGCCGGCATGAATGCCGTCCGGGACGAACGCATGGCCCAGCGTGTGCATCTTGAGCAACGGTGTCATGCCGATCGTGTCGCCGAAGTCGTAGGCGTACTTGCCGCGCGTGATCGACGGCGAGGCCGCCGGCTCGACCGCCAGGAAGCGCGTTTTGCTCCGTCCCCCCAACCGGTCCCTCAGGAAGGGAAACGCTAGTCCGGAAAAGTTGCTACCGCCGCCGACGCAGCCCACCACGACGTCCGGCATCGCCCCGGCCCGCTCCATTTGCACCAGCGCTTCCTCGCCAATGATGGTCTGGTGCATCAGGACATGATTCAGCACGCTTCCCAGCGAATACTTGGTGTCCTCTCGGCCGGCGGCGTCTTCGATGGCTTCCGAGATGGCGATCCCGAGGCTGCCGGTCGAGTCGGGGTTTTCCGCGCGGATCCGCTTGCCCGCTTGCGTCCGGTCCGAAGGGCTCGGGACCACCTCGGCGCCCCAGACGCGCATCATGCTTTTGCGATAGGGCTTCTGCTCAAAGCTGATCCGCACCATGTACACCATGCACTCGAGCTCGAAGATCTTGGTCGCAAAGGCCAGCGCGCTGCCCCACTGGCCGGCGCCGGTTTCGGTGGTCAGTCGCTTGGTGCCCTCCGCCTTGTTGTAGAAGGCCTGCGCGACCGCCGTGTTCGGTTTGTGGGAGCCGGCCGGGCTGCCCCCCTCATACTTGTAGTAGATCCGTGCGGTCGTCTTGAGCTCCCGCTCCAGCCGGGTCGCCCGCATCAGCGGGGTCGGCCGCCAAAGCCGGAGTGCCTCCTGAATCGGTTGCGGGATGTCGATATAGCGTTCCTGGGACACCTCTTGCTTGATCAACTCCATCGGGAAGAGCGGCGCCAGGTCCTGCGGACCGACGGGCTGCTTGGTGGCGGGATGCAGCGGCGGGCTCCCGGGAAACGGAAGATCGGCCTGGATGTTGTACCAGCGCTGGGGCAGCTCTCGCTCGTCGAGCTGGATCCGATTGGCGACTTCAGGCGCGTGAATGCTCATAGGTTCTCCCTCCTGTGGTCCCTAGGTTTTAGCATGGTCGAGACCCTGGTGCAAACGCCCGACCGGACCGACATGATCGCCGCCCTGGAACGCCTGGTGCTGGCGGAATCCCCCTCGACGGACAAGGCGCGCTGCGACGCCTGCGCCAACGAGGTGGCGGAGCTCTTCCGGCAGCGGCTCGGCGTGTCGGCGATCCGGCATCGGACGGCGCCGATCCGATCGTCGTGCTCTGCCATCACGACACCGTGTGGCCCGACGGTACGCTGGGGCGGCTTCCTTACCGGGTCGACGGCGACCGCGTGACCGGTCCGGGGAGCTACGACATGAAAGCCGGCATTGTCGAAGCGGCGTTCGCCCTCGAGCAGGCGCGGCCCCGGCGGCCGGTCGTCGTACTGTCGACCTCCGACGAGGAGATCGGCAGCGCCAGCTCCCGGGGTTTAATCGAGGAAACGGCCAGGGGTGCCCTGGCCGTGCTGGTGCTGGAGCCGGCCGCCAGCGGCGGCGCCATCAAAACCGCCCGCAAAGGCATCGCGGATTTCATCCTGGAGGTCGATGGCCGAGCCGCTCATGCGGGCGTGGAGCCAGAGAAAGGCATCAGCGCCATCGAGGAACTGGCGCACCAGGTGCTGGCCCTCAAGGCCCTTGCCGATCCGGCCAGCGGAACGACGATCAACGTTGGGGTGGTGCATGCTGGTACTCGCCCCAACGTCGTCGCGGCGCAGGCGTCCGCGGGCTCCAACCCCGACTCGACGACGCTCGGCTGCGGATCAGCGGGGGCGTCGATCGTCCACCGATGGAGCGGAGCCCCGGCGTCGTCCGGCTGGCCGAGCTGGCGCAGCGCCTGGCCGGCGACCTCGGGTTCCGGCTCGCCGAGACGAGCACCGGCGGCGGCAGCGATGGCAACTTTACCGCCGCCCTGGGCGTCCCCACCCTCGACGGCCTCGGACCCGATGGCGGAGGCGCCCACGCCGACACCGAGCACCTGCTGGTCGAAAGCTGGTTGCAGCGCACCCAGCTCCTGCGACTGATGATCGACGCGCTGTAGGCGCTGACGGAGCTCGCACCGCCTGTGGTACGGTGGACGACGGTCCGTTACGCCTCGTCGTAGCTCATGGCCTCCTCTCGTTTTCACCCGCGGACCGAAGGGTTGACGTTCGTCCAGTGACGGAGGGAAGGCTGCTTGAGCGTTACAGCGTTTATTGGTATCGTGTCAAAGGCTCGTGCCCATATCTTGCGGTTAACCAGCGCCAGACTCCACGATCTTGTGGCTTCCGACTGGAGCGCGCGGGCGGTCCTGCGGTTCTGGCGACTCCAGAACCGGGCGACCACCGCACTCAACGTCCTCCGCCGCCCCCAGCGTGCACTCTCTGTGAATTTCGTCGGCCACGGCCTGGTGCTCGCGCTGGGATTCGTCCTGGTCGTCCCGACGATGTCCGGGCGCGCCGCACCGACACGGGCGGTCGCGGCCGAGTACTCGGGCTATGTCCTGTGGACCAGCCCGGTCCCCGCGCGCAACGCGCCGGCCATGCGGGAGGTCGCCAAGGCGTCGGCGCTCGAGGAGCGGCCGGCACCGGCGGTGGTCAGCCAGGCGCCCGTGATCGCGCGGCGGGTGACAACCCAACCCGCCCAGTCGCCGGCGGGTGCCTTCACGCCACCGCCCGGCTCGGGCGGTGACGGGCTGGCCGCCATCTACGCCGTCTTCGCCAACAGTCCGGGCCTCAGCTGGGCCCTGCGGGTGGCCAACTGCGAAAGCCACTACAACCCGCTGGCCATCAACCGTTCCAGCGGCGCCAGCGGGCTCTTCCAATTCATGCCGTCGACCTGGAACGCCAACTTCCCGGGGCAGAACATCTGGGACCCCTACGCCCAGGCACGCGGCGCGCTGGTCTTTTACAACGCCGGGCGTCAAAGCGCCTGGACCTGTAAGTAGTTCGTAGCAGCCGCAACCGGTCGCCGCGCTAGCATGTGGCGCGTGCCTCCGGAAGTCGAAACCAGGCTGGTCCGTTCGATGGATGAGTTCGCTGCCTGCGAGGCGATGAGTCGGGACATCTGGGGTGCGGCCGAACGCAACGTGGTGCCGCGCGAGTTGCTCCTCACGATGCAGCACAACGGCGGCCTGGTGCACGGCGCCTTCCTCCCCAACGGCCGCCTGGTCGGTTTCTGCTTCGCCTTCCTCGGCATGCGAGATGGGCAGCTGCGTCTGTGCTCCCATCAGCTCGGCGTTCTGCCGGACTTTCGCGGTCGTGGCGTCGGGATCGCCCTCAAGCAGGCTCAGCGGTACGATGCATTGAGACTGGGCTACGAGTTGGTGACCTGGACCTTCGATCCATTGGAGGCGCGCAACGCCTACATCAACCTGCACCGCCTCGGCTGCATCGCCCGCCGCTACGATCGCGACCATTACGGGGCGATGGAGGACGAGCTCAACCGCGGACTGCCGTCGGATCGATTCGAAGCCGAGTGGTGGCTGCGCCGGCCGAAGCCGCCGGTCGCCTCGGAGCCCCTCGTGCTGTTGCGGGTGGGCAACGCCGGCGAGCCGGTCGCGGAGCACCCCGCGCTGGGCACGGCAGCGGCAGCCCTGATCGGGGTGCCGCTGGATTTCCAGGCGGTCAAGCGCGCCAGCCTGGAGCTCGCCTTGCGCTGGCGGATGGAAAGCCGGGCCGCGTTCGAGGCGGCCCTCAGCGCCGGGTTGGTGGCGGTCGATTTTCGGCGCGAGGGTGCCTATGTGATGGCCCCGAGTCGATGAAGATCGACGCCGTCGAGCTGAGGGTGCTCAAGATGCGCTTGCTGAAGCCGTTTCGGACCAGTTTTGGCGTCCAGCAGGACCGCTATCCCCTGCTTGTCCGGTTGGATATCGACGGCCACTCCCACTGGGGCGAGTGTGTCGCCGGGGAAGGGCCCTGGTACTCCTATGAGACGGTCGAGACCGCCTGGCAGATCCTCAAGGGTTACCTGCTGCCTGGCGTCATCGGACGCGACCTGGCGAACGTCGACGAGCTGGAGACGCTGTTCGCTCCGGTCCGCGGCCACCATATGGCGAAGGCAAGCATTGAAATGGCCTTCACCGGGGCGCTCGCCGAGCACGCTCGCAAGCCGCTCGCGCAGTATCTCGGCGGAGTCCGGGATCGGGTCGAGACCGGGGTCAGCATCGGCATCCAGGCAACCGTCGACGAGCTGCTCGACAGCATCGGGTCGCACCTGGCCGAGGGGTACCGGCGGATCAAGGTCAAGATCGAACCGGGCTGGGATGTCATGGCGATCGGCGCGATCCGCGAGAAGTATCCGGAGATCACGCTGATGGCCGATGCCAACTCCGCCTACAGCCTCGACGATGCCGCCCACCTGGCGCAGCTCGACCGCTTCGGCCTGTTGATGCTCGAACAACCGCTGGCTGCCGGCGACCTGGTCGATCATGCCGCGCTGCAGCGGCAGCTCCGCACTCCGATCTGCCTGGATGAGAGCATCGAATCGGCGCGTGACGCGCGCCAAGCGCTGCAGCTCGGCGCCTGCCGCGTGATCAACATCAAGCCGGGTCGGGTCGGGGGTTTCGCCGAGTCGCGTCGCATCCACGACATCGCCGGGAACGCCGGTGTGCCGGTCTGGTGCGGTGGGATGCTCGAGACCGGCATCGGTCGAGCCTGCAACGTGGCGCTGGCCACGCTGCCCAATTTTCGGCTGCCCGGTGATATCTCCGCGAGCGGCCGCTACTGGGCCGAGGACATCGTCGAGCCCCCCTTTGTCCTGCAGCGCGGAGGCACCATCCCGGTTCCGACTCGGTGGGGAATCGGCGTCCGGGTCAAGGTCGACCTGGTCGAGCGGCTCACCGTCCGCCGTGAGACGGTCCGCTGACGCGCCCGGTCAGAGGAAAAACGCGGCCAGCGCGACAATCGCGTAGACGCTGATCAGCTGCAAGCCTTCGAGCCAGTTGCTCTGGCCGTCACGAGAGATCACGGCAATGATCAGGGTGGCGATGAACACGGCCCCAATCTCGAAGCCGGTGAAGACGAAGTCCATCGGCCGACCGAGGAGAAGGCTGATGAACACCATGGCCGGCGCGAGGAACAGGGCGACCTGCGTCGAGGAGCCGACGGCGATCTCGAGCGTGACATCGAGCTTGTCCCTGACGGCGAAGAAGACGGCCGCCGCGTGCTCGGCGGCGTTCGCGATCACCGGAATCAGGATGAGGCCGACGAAGATCGGCGAGATCTTGAGCGTCTGCAGTGCGGGATCGAGCGCCGAGACCAGCAGTTCCGACTCCAGCCCCACGAGCAGGGCGGCGCCGAGCAGCATGCCGATCCCCAGCCCCCTCGACCATTCGGGCTGTTCGTTGGACTCCGGCGTGCGGAAGAGGTGGGCGTGGGTGAACTGCATGAACACGAGCGCGGCCACGTAGAGCAGGATCAGCGTCGCTGCCACGCCGGCGGAGACGATCTCTCGGTCGCCAACGGAGATCCTCGGCGACGCCGCCACCAGCAGCGCCGGGATCCCGAGGCCGGCGACGGCCAGGACTAGGGACGCCGTGTGCAGGCCCGCCGCCCGGGCGCTGAAGGTCTGCTCACCACGGCCCAACCCACCGACCAGGAGCGAGAGGCCCAGAACGAGCAGCAGGTTGCCGATAATCGAGCCGATCAACGACGCCTTCACAATCTCGAAGTCGCCCGCACTGATGAGCAGCACGGCGACGATCAGCTCCGTCAGATTCCCGAAGGTGGCGTTCAGCAGACCGCCGAGCCGCGGACCGACGTGCATGGCCAGCCGGTCGGTGGCACGCCCGATCAATCCCGCCAGCGGGACGATGGCCAGCCCGGACGTGATGAAGACGAGGAGGGGCTGATGGGCAACCTCGGCGGCGAGCGATACCGGGATGAAGACGAGCAGCCAGTTGAGGGAGGGCCGCATCCATTGCCGGCGGTCTCGCATTGGTCTCCATTATCCGGTCAAGCCGGCGGCAGGCAAAAAGAAAGAGACCTCGGCGATGACCTACTCTCCCAGACCGTTGCCAGCCCAGTACCATCGGCGCTGACGGGCTTAACTGCTGTGTTCGGGATGGGAACAGGTGTTTCCCCGTCGCTATGGTCACCGAAGTCTCTTACTTCGATCGCTGCGAAGAAGTGCTTTAGGGACCGCGCAAGAATCACGCGATCAACCTCCGGCGCTGTTAAGCGCTGAGGAGTGAGATAGATGGTCAAGCCCTCGACCTATTAGTACCGCTTAGCTGAAACGGTTGCCCGTCTTACACTTGCGGCCTATCAACCAGCTAGTCTCGCTGGGGTCTTACCTGGTTAACCCAGTGGGAGACCTT
>VBGO01000365.1 GCA_005882525.1 Chloroflexota bacterium | reverse complement strand
CTCCCGTTCGTGTTCGCGCCGGAGTTGGCCATGGCCACCGCACCGGCCGTGTACTCACCCTGCACCGGTTCGTCGTTGAACTTGTAGCCGGGTCCACCGGAGCCGGTGCCCTCCGGGTCACCACCCTGGATCACGAAGTCCGCCACGACGCGATGGAACTTGAGGCCGTCGTAGTACTGGTTGCGGGTCAAGAACACGAAGTTGTTGACGGTGTTTGGGGCCAGCTTGGGATCGAGGCAGAGGGTGATCGTGCCCTTGTTGGTCTTCATGCTGACAGCGTGATGGTGCCCTTGCTCGTCTGCATCGTCACCAGGTACTTGTGCGCGGTATTGATGGTCATCGGCGGTGGCGCGCTGTACCTTCCTGCGCTCACGCTTGCGCTCGGCGTTGGAGTCGGGGCGGTGCCTGGGCCGCCGCCAGCATTACGTCCCACATAGAAGGAGAATGCAATCATAGCGACGCTGAGGATGGCCAGGGTCGCCAGGATCTGCGGCAGACGGCGCGCGGGACGGCTCATCCCATCTCATCCCAGCACGGGATGTCCGCCGCGACCTCTTTCGCATGATAGGTGAGGATCATCTGGGCACCCGCGCGACGGATGCCGAGCAGGATCTCGCGCAGCACGCGGCGTTCGTCGATCCATCCATTTGCCGCGGCCGCTTTGACCATGGCGTATTCGCCGCTGACGTTGTAGGCGGCGACCGGGACGTCCGTCGAATCCGCCACCGCCCGGATGACGTCGAGGAACGCGAGCGCCGGCTTGACCATCACGATGTCGGCGCCTTCATCGACATCCAATCGCGCCTCGCGCACGGCTTCGCGCGCGTTGGCGGGATCCATCTGGTAGCTGCGCCGGTCACCGAAGCGAGGCGTCGAGCCAGCCGCCTCCCGAAACGGCCCGTAGAACGCCGAGGCGTACTTGGCCGCGTAGGCGAGAATGGCCCGATCGGTGAAGCCCTGTCGATCGAGTACTGATCGGATGGCCCCGACCTGACCATCCATCATCCCGGATGGGGCGATCACGTCGGCGCCGGCGGCGGCTTGCGCGACGGCGATCCGCTCGTAGAGCTCGAGCGTCCGATCGTTGGCGACGGCGTCCCCCTCGAGCACGCCGCAGTGGCCGTGATCGGTGTACTCACAGAGACAGAGATCGGCGATCAGCAGTGCGTCCGGGCCGAAGGCGTCTCGCAGGCGACGGAGCGCCCGTTGCACGATCCCGTCGTCGGCCCATGCCTCAGAGCCCTGGGCGTCCTTCTGCGCCGGGATGCCGAAGAGCACGAAGCTCCGGACGCCGACCCGAATCGCGGCTTCCGCCTCACGAGTCAGGGAGTCGAGCGTGTGCTGGTGATGCCCGGGCATCGCCGCGATCGGCTGCGGCTCGTCGATCGCGTCGCGAACGAAGAGCGGGTAGATCAAATCCTGCGTGGCAATCTGTGTCTCACGAGCCAGCCGGCGGAGCGCGGGTCGCGAGCGCAGCCGACGGGGACGCTCGGTGGGAAAGCTCATGCTGAAACTGGAGTCCGGCTGCGCACGATGGCGTCGACCAGTCCGCGCGTCGTGTACTCCTGGGCGATGATATCAACCCGCAGGCCGAGCTCGCGGGCCGTCTGCGCCGTGATGGGGCCGATGCACGCGACCGCGATGCGATCGGGAAGCGGGGCGTCCAGCGCCTCGACGAAATGCCGAACTGTCGAGGAGCTGGTGAAGGTGACCACGTCTACCTCGGCGAGATGGGCCGCCAGCCGCGGCCGCAGGTCCGGCGGCGGGATCGCACGGTACGTTTCCAGCACGTCGACCCGCGCCCCGTTGGCGCGCAACCGCTCGGGAAGGACGTCGCGGGCCCCGGCCGCACGAGCAAGCAGGATGCGGGCATTCGGTGCCATCACCGGTGCCAGGGCCGCCGCCAGCTCCTCCGCGACGAACCGCTCGGGCACCAGGGCGGGCTGGATCCCGGCGGCGCGGCTTCGCGCGGCCGTTTCCGGACCGATCACCGCAACCTTAATATGTGCCGGGAACTCGAGCCCCGCCCGCCGCAGCAGCTCGACCAGGCGGTCAACCCCGTTGGCACTGGTGAGCACGAGCCAGTCGTAGTCGGCGAGATCGTCCAGGGACCTGGTGTCGACCTCGATCGCCTCGATCACGATCACGGGGCAGGCGATCGGGTCTGCGCCCTGCGCGGCCAGCGCCTCCACGAGCGCCTCCTCCTGGCCGTCGGCGCGGGTGACCATGATGCGCAGCCCGGACAGGGGACCGTTCGGGCGTGCGAGCAGGCCGGCGACGTCCTGCGCCTGGAGAGCGTCCGCGACCTCACGCACGACGTCGGCGTCGCGCCGCCCGTGCGCCTCCGCCCGGATCACGGTGCCGCCGCTGGCATCGAGCCACCGCCAAGCCGTCGCAGCAGCGCACGCTCGGCCAGCACCGCCCGACTCGTCGCCGGATCGTCGATGGCCGCCGCGAGGCGGGCCGCCTCGCTGCCTTCGACGGCCTGCACGGCGAGCGCCCCCTGACCCGGCGCCGGCAGCATCACCTCGAAGGGCAGCAACTGGTGCGCTTCACCCAGCCGGCCAAGCCGTTCGAGGCCGGCCGCCGCGAGGATGAGCGCGTCGACGGCGCCCTCGGCCAGACGGCGCAGCCGGGTGTCGACATTGCCGCGGATCTCGACCGCCTGCAAGTCGGGCCGGACGGCGGCGATCTGGGCCGCCCGTCGCGGGCTGCCGGTTCCGATTCGGGCACCAGCCGGAAGGTCGGCGAGGGTTGATCGGGTTCGGGCGATCAGCGCGTCACGGGCATCGGCCCGAGGCAGGAAGGCCGCCAGGGTCAGGCCAGGTGTGGGCAATGTTGGTAGGTCTTTCGCCGAGTGCACCGCCAGCTCGGCCCGGCCATCACGCAATGCCTGTTCGAGCTCATGGACGAAGACGCCTTCGCGTGACGATTCGGTCAGGCGCATCGATGGGTGCCGGTCGCCGTGCGTCGTCAGTGGGACCGGCACGAACTCGTGCTCGGGATACCGGCGAGCCAGCGCCTGCGCCGCAAGCTCCGCCTGGACCAGGGCCAGCGTGCTACCTCGTGTTGCGAGCCGAAATCTCACTGCAGGCCAACCTAGCACACGACCTTTGAAGAAGGGCTCAGCTTCGGCGGCGCACGACGTAGTACGTGAGCGACTCGAGCGCGTCGCGGTAGCCGGATGGCGGGAACGCCGCCAGCTCGGCCCGAGCCTTGTCGCCGAATGCCTGGGCATGGCCGTACGACTCGTCGATTCCCCGTGAGCCTCGCACGATGCGGACGACCTCCGCATAGTCGGCATCGTCCAGGAGAGGCTTGGCCAGGACGGCGTTGAGGCGGCCGTCGATGGCCGGGTCCTGGCGCGCCAGCATCAGCGGCAGGGTGACCGTGCCCTGCTTCAGGTCGTTGCCAACCGGCTTGCCAACTTCCTCCTCGGTGGCGAGATAGTCCAGCACGTCGTCGGCGATCTGAAACGACATCCCGAGCAGCCGGCCAAAACGGCGCAGGACGTCGACCTGCGCTTCTGGTACACCGCCGAGCACCGCGCCACAGAAGGTCGACGCGGCGAGCAACACCGCCGTCTTCCGTTCGATCTTCGCGTAGTACTCCTCCAGCGATTGGTCGTAGCGGCGCTGGCTGGTGAGCTGCAGCATCTCGCCGAAGCAGATCGTCATCACGGTCTGCGAAAGCAGGGCGTCGATACTCGTGTTGCCGATCTGGGACATCAGGTTCGCACCCTTGGCGAAGTAGTAGTCACCGATGATGATCGCCGGATTGGCACCGAGTGACTCGTGGATGGTTCGCAGCCCCCGGCGGGTGGGCGCCCCGTCGATCAGGTCGTCGTGGATCAGGGTGGCATTGTGAATGAACTCGATCGCCATGGCCGCCCGGTGCACGTCATCCGCGCGGCTGCCACGCCCGAAACCGGCGGCCAGGAAGACGAGCGCCGGCCGCAGCCGCTTTCCACCGGCGTCGAGGATTTGCTCCATCGCCTCGGCGACCGGGCCCAGGTCGGCCCGAACGGTGGCGTGCAGCCGCTGCTCGAAATCATCGAGCTCCGCTCGGATCGGGGCGATGAAATCGGTCCCGGTCATGGTGGTGCTCACGCCGCCCCCTCCCGACCGCTGATGGCTTCGACCAGCTCGAGGCGGACGGTTGTGATCGGCGGTAGGTCCTGTCCGAACAAGATACGGGCCGTCTCGGTGAACCGCTCGGGGGAGCCGGTGACGTAGATCTGATGCCCGGCGGTCTCGTCCTTCGCCGACTCGAGTCCGTTTTTGGCCAACACCCGCTTCACGCGGGCGGCGGTGGTCTCGGCCGAATCCACCACCGTCAGACTGTCGCCGGTAATTTTCCTGATGAGCGGTTTCAGCAGTGGATAGTGGGTACAGCCCAGGATCAGGGTATCGGCCTGGTACTCGATGATGTCCTGCAGCGCCTCCCGGAGCACCACCTCGGTCTCCGGGGCACCGGACTTTCCGGCCTCGACCAGCTCGACGAGCTGCGGGGCGGCCTTCGGCAGAACACCGATGGTGGGATTCGCCTCCCGGATCGCGTGCAGGTATTCCTGGCTCTGCATCGTGCCTTCGGTCGAGATCACACCCACCCGTTTGTTCCGGGTGGCCGCCACTGCGGCTTCCGCGCCCGGGGTGATCACACCGATGATCGGGATGTCGAAGATCTCGCGGGCGGGGTTGAGGGCCGCGGCGGTTGCCGTATTGCAGGCGATGACGACCAGCTTGACGTCGAGCTTTTCGAGGAAGCGAATGATGTTGAGCGCGAAGCTGCGGACCTGCGCCTGGTAGCGGGGACCGTAGGGAAAATGGCCGAGATCTCCGAAATAGATGGTGGATTCATGGGGGAGTTGCTGCTGTAGCTCGCGCAGAACGGTGAGCCCGCCGACGCCCGAGTCGAAGACGCCGATCGGCCGCGGGTCACTCATGTGCGCAGCCCATCTTAACAATCCCTAATTCAATTGGACCGCAACCCGATGGCACTGGCAATCGGGCCGCGAATTGATCCCGGCGCCGCCATCCACCGCAAGTCGCGGCACACCGGCTGGTTGTACCGGCGATGAAGCCGCACGTCCGCCGCGGTCGCGCCGCGAAAGAGAAGCGAATCGAGCGTGCCAAAGCTCGCCGGGCCGCCTCGCTGAAGCCAGCCGCATAGGCCGCCCACGCCGAAAACCTCCCACGACCGCTGGGTGATTCGCGCGTCATTCTTGTTTGCCTCTTTACCAACACTAAATACCTCCTGGCACTGAGCGTCCAGAAGCTGTTACAGCGGCCGTCGCCGGCGGCGAAGTTCCCCCGCCTTTTCCACCCACGAGCGACTAACGGATATGGCACCGGGGCGGACGGCCACCTTGAATCACCGTACCCGTTTGT
>VBGO01000371.1 GCA_005882525.1 Chloroflexota bacterium | reverse complement strand
CCGGTTGGGCGCAGGTCCGCGGCGGTTACGCGAGCACGATTCCAGAAATGACGAGGAAGCTCGAGTACGACCTTTACTACATCAAGAACCGCTCGTTCAGGCTCGACCTGCAGATCCTCGCCAGCACATTCATGGCTGTCGTAGGCCTCGGCGGCCGGTAGTCGCGGAGCTGATCGCCTCGGCGTAGAGATCCTCGAGGTCGCTCACGTGCCGTCTCCACGTGTGGTCGCGCCGGATCGCGTCGAGCCCGTCCGCCGCCAGCTGCAACGCCGGTTCTGGATGGCTGAGAATCCGCACCACCTCGGCAGCGAATGCATCGGCTGAATCAGCCTGGTGAACAAAGCGATGGAGATCATCCGGGATGCCCTCCATGGCTTTGGGAGTAGCCACCACAGGCGTGCCGGCGGCCATGGCCTCGAGGATCTTGGTCTGCGTTCCGGATCCGAAACGCATGGGGCACACCGAGACTGTGGCGCCGGCGATCTCCTCCGAGATTTGGGGGACCGACCCGGTCACGGTCACGCCAGGCAGTGAGGCGAGCTGCCGCACGGCCGGTGCCGGTTCGCGGCCCACGATTCGAAACATGGCGGAGGGAATGGCCCCACGCACCAACGGCAGAATGTCGCGGGCGAACCAGGTCGCGGCATCGGCGTTGGGGAAGTAGCTCATGGTCCCGGAGAAGATCACCGTGGCGGGCCGTCGCTCCCGCGGTGCAGCGCTCATCTCCTCGGGATCGATGCCGTTGGGCAGCACCCTCGCATTGCGAGGGTTGCCGATGTATTCGAGGTCGCGCCCGGAAATGAGCAGCGAGAGGTCGGTCCGCGCGACCGCCTTCTTCTCGTAGGCACCCAGCCTGCCGGCTTCGACCTCCAGCAGCTGTCGGGCTCCCGGCCGCGCGGCGCGCGCGCGCTCACGCATGTTCAACTCCGCGGCGTCCAGGAGGTCGAGCACGATCGGGACGCTGGAGAGGCCCTCTAGATAAGGCGCCATGCGGACGAGCTGCAGCTGCACGAGGTCCGGGTTTGCGGTTGAAAGCTCCGCGGTCAGGGCCGTGGCCATGCTGTGGCTGCGAAACAAGGCCACCGAAATGGGGAGGCTCGGCGCGTGAGCGAGGGCGGTCACGAATGCGGCCGGCAGCGACCAGGGCACCTTGGTGACCCTGCGGCAGGCCGCCACGAGCTCCGGCTCGAGCTCGTCACCCGGGGCGAACGTCACGAGGAAAATTTCATGGCGCTCGGCCAGCCCCAAGATCTGGTGGTAAAGCCTCACCTGGTAGCCCTTGCCCCCGACCGCCGGAGGGCCGGGCGCCACCATCAGGAGGCGCACGTCACGCCCTGGACCGGAGCTCGAGCGCCTTCAGATATCCGACGCAGCGGTAAAAGGCCAGCAGGAGGGCGATCGAGAGGCCACGCCAGCCATCGCGGAAACCCTGCTGCACGAAATACTTGTAGACGAAGTACGGCCCTGGTTCCAGCACCGCGCGGAGGGCGAGGCTAAGTCTGGAGCCACCCACCTGCGCGGCTTCCATTCCCGTGTATCGATCCAGCTTGAGGATGAACGCGCTCACGTCGGGATGCGAATGGTGGACGATCGGGTTGCGCAGCCGACCGAGAGAGCCGGTCACGACCGCCGTCTCATGCACGTCTTTACCCCAGCCGGCGCGGCCCCGGCGCTGGAGCCTGACGTGGTATGAGGGGTACCACCCGCCGTGCCTCAACGGCGCCCCGAAGATGATGTTCAAAGTGGGGACATTGAACCCGTCCTCTTCACCGGTCGCGGTCACGGAGCGAATCTCCTGGAGCAGCTCTGGCGTGATGCGTTCGTCGGCATCGAGGTGCAGGACCCAGTCGCACTTTGCAAGCGTGTTGGCGTAATTCCTCTGCTCCGCGAAGTTGGTCATCGCGTGCTCAACCACTTTGGCCCCGGCGGCCGCAGCCAACTCCTGGGTGTGGTCGGTGCTTCCTGAGTCGACCACGATGACCTCATCCGCATCACGGGCGGATGCGACGCATTCGGAGATGTTTCGCTCTTCGTTCAGCGTCAGGATGACGACGGTCAGGGTCGGAGACTTCTTCTCGACTACGTCCTCCCCTTCTTGCGCAGCAGATCGTCGTACATCTCGGCGTAGCCGCTGACGATCTCGTCCCAGGACCAGTGGCGGGCCGCGCGAGAGGCCGATGCGGCGGCGGCCTGCAGCGCCACGGGATCGTCCAGCAGCCGTGCGATCGAGCGTGCGATCTCGGCGGGATCGATGGATGCGAGTGTCGGTGATCCTTCGAGGAGCTCGGCGTCATGGCCGGAGGGCCGGGTCACCAGGGTGGGGACTCCGAGGCCGAGGGATAGCGCCAGGCTGCTTCGGCCCAGCGGGTTGACCTTGAATGGAAGCGCGCAAAGATCCATCGCGACCATGTACCGCGCGACATGGTGTGCGGCCAGAGGCCCGGTCTCGACGATCGTGTCTGAGATGCCGAGCCGCTCGCCCAGCCCGATGACGCCGTTCTCGTAGGCAATGCGGTGGTCGGGGGCTCGGCCTCCTATCAGCACGAGGACGGTTCGCCGTCCTTCTTGTCGCAGCAGTCGTTGGGCTTCAAGGAGGTTCTCGAGTCCCTTGTCGGGACTCCAGAATCCGAAGAAGCCGATGTGCCGCGCGCCAGGGTCGAGGCCCAGCGACGACTTGCGCTCATCGAGCCGCGATTGCGTCCATCGCGGCGCGTCGGTGGGGGCAATGCTCCCGACGACGCAGCCGCGCGCCTTGGCTGCCCACCATGGCAGCGTGCGTTGAAAACGACGCAGCAGGTCGGCGTCAGTGATGACGACCCGGTCGGCGGTTGCGAACAGGCTCAGCAGCCCGGCGTTGGTGAGGATGCCCGCGTTGGTCACCCCGAAGCCGAAAAAGGTCACGACGAGCGGCCGCCCCGCGACGAACTTCAAAAGAAACGGCAGGTGGTACGAGTCGGAGTCGTAGCGCAGGAAAGGATCCGGATAAATCAGGTGGACCAGGTCGACGCGCCGGTTCCTCAAGGCGTCCCGCACGGCGGACAAGTTGCCGCCGAACGCTCGGCGCAACGACCAGTTGCGCACGATCGGTTCGACCCGCAC
>VBGO01000112.1:11183-20029 GCA_005882525.1 Chloroflexota bacterium | reverse complement strand
TCGACGGCCGGCGCCACGTCCGGCTAACAGCGCGCTCGTCAGCGACCGCTGGACGGCGGCGGGTTTGCGGCCCCTTCCCGATTGGAGGATGGCGCTCGCCGAGTTCCTTCGAGAGCAGGGTTCGCCAACGCCCTGAGCCAGGGCAGCACCGCGGCGGCGGTTGCACACGTCTGGCGTTGCCGGTAGCTTACCTGGATGACTTACTAATCGAGGCGAGGGCTTTCTTAGCCTCAGCTCGGACCCACGCCTTCTCATGGCTCGTAAAGGGGCGAATCGCAGACTCCGCCTTCTTCGCTTTGAGTTTTCCGAGGGCCTTCACGGCGTGCCCTGCCAACTCTGGGTCCTGTAGTGATTCGATCAGGACATCAACAGCTCGCGGTGTCTTCATGTTGCCGAGCGCGAGGGCAAGCATTTCGCGGGCGCGGCCATATTCTTTGTTCCGCAACAAGGAGGCCACCTCCTCGAAGACGCTGTCGTCGGCCACAACCGCAAGCGCGTTGGCGATGGTCCATCGAAGACCGAACTCGCTATCATCTGAAGCCTCGCGGAACTCATGGATGAGGGGCAAGGCCGCCGCTGGCCTCGCCCACGGGACCGAAAGGGCGCGAACAATATCTTCCTTCACGGCCGGGTCCTTGATACGTGGCAGCCACCTCAACAGCGTTGGAATCGCGTCCGGATACCGCATCCGTTTGTTGAGAAGATCGGCAACGGTATCGACCGGGTAGCCTTGGGCTCGCAGATCCTCAACTATGGGTTGGGGCATATCTATTCGAGTACGCGCAGTTGGGTTGGGGCCGTCCCCAGTTGCCGCGACCGAAAGTCGCGATGCTTCTTGACCCCACCATCTAGGCATCTTCTCACCAGGGTCCTTGCTCATGGGAGCTCGCGCAGTAGGTTAAAGGCTCCCGCGTCGGCTGCATCTTGCAGCGGTCCAGACAACTTCGTCGTAGCCCGGACTTTCAAGATGAACTCGTAACCCCGCTCGTTCGCATACATCATCGAGTCCCTCAGTTGGTTTGTCAAAGCTTGATAACCGACGTTCTTCACCTCCGTAATCGTGCCGGCAGCGTGATTGAGCTCGTCCGGGACCCGATACGCGGCCGTTCCAGTGAGAGAGGGAATCCGTTCTCCGGTCTTCGCGATGTTGGCTGCTGCCTCACCTTCGCGTCCGAGATTGGCTGCTGTCTTGATCGCACCAGCAGCTTTCAAATCGCGTCCAACATTGATTGCAAGCCGGGCGTCCTTGGCTAGTGACCCGATCGCACCGCCGCCCGGAACAATCCCTAAAACATCGAGGGCGGCGGCTCCATAGTTCCCCTGTTTCATATCTTTGTGCGCGGCCATCGCTCCGGTGACTGCGGCGACCCCGAAGAGTACTGGCGAAACGGCGTCCACGCCCGGAATAAAGGCGGTCACCACCGCTGCGGTGCCCGCGACGGTCGAAATGGTTGACGAGTTGTCATAAACCCATTGCGCCGCCTGCTTAGCCTTATCCTCGACGCCTTTTTTGGTGTTGCCGAACCAATCGCCAAGCTGCTTCAGTGGATTGTTGTCCTGCTTGTGTGCACTGCCACCGTTCGTGCTCGGGGAAGCCGACACGGTCACATGCGAGTCGCACATGTCCGAGCAGGCGTCTCGGCTCGATGGGTTGACATAGATCGCGCCGCCGCCGCCGTCCGCTACCACGACATGGCCGTCCCATTCGATGAAGCTCAAGGGGTTGCCGCCCGCCATGGCAAAGCGGTTCTGACTGATCGGGTCGGTGCCCAGCGCCAGGTCGGACAGCGCGCCGTGGAAGACGTCTTGTTGCAGGAAGTGAGCGGTGTCCGGACCGAAGCGCCGCCTGCGTTTGCCCGGTGTCGGGGTCGCCATAGGGCCGGTAGCCGTAGCTGGTTGTGGCGTTGCCGTTCGTGTCGATCAGTTGCGAGACGCTGTCATGAACGTTGTAGCCATAGGTGAAGGTCTGCGACGCTTGGCCGTTCGGCGTATTCGTCATCGAAAGCCGGTGGCCGTAGGCGTCGTAGGTGTAGTCCTTGGTCGTGATCAGGGTGCCGCCGTCGTCCTTCTGGACCTCTTGCGTGGTGTCCTTGCTCAAACCGCGGTAAGTGAAGCTCGTATTCCGAGGCGTTTTGCCCTGGTGGGTTTCGCGCTCACTGACAGTGCGGTCGAGGGCGTCGTAGACGTAGCTCGCTGAATCGAGGAGCGTACCGGTCGCGTTGAAGGCGCGATAACTCGATAGGCGGTTCAGCGCATCGTAGGCATAGTCCTGCTGGAGATTGGCGGATGGCGTGACCCCCTGCGAGGGCGAACAATCGGCCTGACTGCCGGAAGCAGTGGTCACGCAATCGAGGTTAGCGTCGGGCGTATACCAGTACTTCGACGTCGCCCCACCCTGTGTTGTGGTCTGGAGCTCGTTGCCGAGATAGGTGGAAGTCTTACTGACGGTCCCGTTCAGGTACTCGGTCAGGATGTTGCCGGCGCCGTCCAGGTCGTACTTGGTGACGGTGCCGTGGCCGTTGTCTTCCTGCGCCAGCCGATCGCGCGGGTCATAGGTGTAGACACCGGTGCAACTTGTTGCGCAGGACGGGTTGTTGGGACCCTTCAGCATCGATACGTCCTTAGTGCGGTTGCCGTTGACGTAGATGTTGCTGGCATCGACGTATGACACCGTGTGGGACTCGAGGGTCGAAGTTCCCGGGCCATTGGTCGTGTTCATGGTCTTGAGGCTGCCGTTGTCGAAGTAGGTCCAGTTGGTGACCTGTTTCTTGTTCCAGGCGCTGTTGACCGTGTTGTATTGTTCGCGAGTCTTCTCGAGGCCGGCGGGCGTGTACGCGTTGACGATCTTCTGGTCGTCGCTGGCATCGGGCTTGGTGCCGTAGTCGAATTGGTTGATTAGCCAGCCAGCCGCGTTGTAGTCGTCGTGAACGGTACGGCCCGCCGTCACGAGAGCACCGGCCGGTGTCTCGACACCGTTCTGCTCGTTGTCAGTCAGATTGCCGTCGAGGTCATAAGTCGTGAACTTCGTATAGGTGAAGTTCGCGTCGGTCGTCTTCTTGGAGCGTGACTTCGTGACCCGGCCGAGGGTGTCATAGGTGACGTCCATGTGCGTCGGCGCCTGGCTCGGATCGTAGATTCCGCCAGCGCTGTCGGCCGACGTCATCTGGTCATTGAGGTCATAGATGTAGGTGGTCGGGTCGCCGTGGATGTCGGTCTTCTTCAAGACCTGACCGTCCGCCAGATAGTAGGTGAACATCTGGTGACTGGTATCCAGGTTTCCGCTCGCATCCTCTGGGACGCGGCTGGACTGCCAGCCCTGCGCCACATAATCGAAATGCAGGCGTGGGTTAGCGGGGTCCTTGCTGGTCTGAATCCACCCAGTGTCGAAATAGGTGACCGTCGTCTTCTGGCTGGGGGTGACCTGTGTGGGGTCCGTCGTCGTGACCGGGAGCGAGTTCATGGTCGCGTTGCCGACGGCGTCGTAGGCCTGGTGGACGTAGTAAGCCGTCGGATAGGCGGTGTCCACGGGCAGGTCGGTCCTCGTGAGCCGGTTCAGTTCGTCGTAGTGGTAGGTGGTCACGTAGTTGTTGAAGGTGACCTTGTCCGAGGAGGCGTCGTAAGCCCGCGGGCTGATGTCCTGCGTCTTGTTCCCGGCAGCGTCGTAGGCGGTCTTGCTGGTGATCGTCCGTGTTGGCGCAACGCTCGAATCCAACGGCTGGGTGGCTTGCACCTGCCGGTTCAGCTTGTCGTAGGTGAGCGTCGTTTGCTTGCCGTTGGCATCGGTGGCGGTCGCCACGTTGCCGTTGACGTCGTAGGTCTTGGACCGCACATTCCCCATGGGATCCGTGATGGACAGAATCCGGTGGTCCGCGTCGTAGGTGTACTTCGTCGTGTTGGTTGGCAGGGCGGCGCAGTTGACGGTCGCGGCGCCGGCGTTGGGCGAGGTGACCGCCACCTTGTCGCCGGGGGTGTTGTAGCAGGATTGGCTGACCAGAGTGCTCTGAATGGCTCCAGTGGTCGGATCGACCAGGTACTGCGTCAGCGCGAGTGACCGATCGAGGGCGTCGTAGGTGGTGAAGGTCGCGTAGTCATTGGCGGTATTGGTGGTTGCGACCCCCTTGGGCTCGGTGACCTTGATCAGCCGGCCGGCGACATCGTAGTCATACTGCGTCCGCTCGCCGTTGGCGTCGACGGAGAAGTCGGGGACGGTGCGTAGCGTCGGCCGGTCCATGACGTCGTAACTGGTCGTCGTCTTGTCGCCGTTCAACGTGTCCTGGCTGCCGTAGTGCGGAGCCATGGTCCAGACGGCGTTGCCATTGGCGTCGAACGCCGTGTCGATCCAGACCAGGTGGGTACTATCCCCGGTCAGCTTTGGCGTGCTCTGCCGGCCCAAGCGATTGAAGCTGTCGTAGTCGTAGAAGGTCCGGTACTGGCGGGGGTCGCCCCCGCTGTTTGCCTGGTGCTTGGCGTCCTGCACCGAGAGCAGCAGGCCGTCGTCGTTGTAGACAAATGTCGTCGCGTTTCCTTTGGGGTCGACGACCTTCGTCGACTTGCCATTGGCGTCGTAGCTGGGGTACGTCGTCGTGTGGTTGTTCGCGTCGATGGTGTTCGCGATCGTGCCATCGCTGTTGTAGACGTTCTTCGAAATGTCATTCAGCGGGTCGGTGACCTGGGTGACGTTCCCATTGGCGTCATAGGCGAATTGCCATGGGTATCCCTTGGGATCGGTCTTGGTGGAGAGGTCGCTGACGTGCGGCGCGGTCCGACCGGACACCCACTTGCCGCTCACATCGTTGCCGTCGACCTGCGAATTCGTGTAGATCATCGAGCTGTGGTTGTTGAGCGCGTCGTAGCGATCGGTCATGTAGCCGTTGTTGTTGTAGTTGTACTTGCTGACGGCGCCGCCGGGCTCGGTGATCTGGCTCACGGTGAAGTCGGCGGTCCATTGCAGCTGGGTCTGACGACTCAAGGGATCCGTGATCGTCACCGGCTTGCCATTCACGTCGTAGGTGTATCTGGTCGTGCGCGCCGTCTGGCCGCCTGGCGTTGGGGCGGCGACGGTCGTCGTGAGATTCACGTTGTCGTACGAATAGTTGGTCGTGTTGCCGGCCCGATCGGTCAACGTCAGCAGCTTCCATTTGTCCTGGCCGCTGGTGATGTACGAGAAGGTGGTCTCGTGTCCGTTGGGGTCCATCTCGCTATAGAGGCGCGTGGACTCGTTCGGGGTCTTCGGATCCGGGTTCAGCCGAGCTGAGGCCGTGGGAATCGCAGGGCCGGCGCCGCTCGAAGTGGTGTACGTGAAGACGAGGCTCCGGCTGGCGAGGAACGAACCGTCGGCGTTGACGCCGCCCCGCTGGACAATCCGCAGCAGGTTGCCGTCGTCGTAGTACGTGAAGTCGAGGGCATGGCCGATGTGGTCGGTGATGGTCTTGATTCGACCGCGCACGTGCGACTTCACCTTGTCGGCCTTCACGTAATAGCTGATGTTGAAGGCCCGGTTTGGCGCGGGGCTACCGCCTTGGCCCGCGGCGTCGATCACCTGCGTGATGTGGAATTTCGGTCCGCCAGGATCGTCGGCCGGCGCGACCGCGGACAGTGTGAAAGAAATGGTGTTGCCGTTTCGATCGGTCACATAGGTCGGGTAGCCGGCCTGGTTGTAGAAGAACGTAACCCGGTCCGGCCGGGTGAAGGCCCACCAGCGGTTGGTGTCCGTCGTCGAGTACTGGCGCAGATAGAGATGCACGCCGGTCGGTTCGCTCCAGTAGATCGTGCCATCGCCCGCCTGGGCACCGATGAACTTGTGCGGCGTGCCGTCGCCGTCGATGAACTGAATCCAGCGGTTGGCGCGCCCCGCGATCGAGTCGGCGTCGTTCGGGTGGATGTCGATCGGCTCCCCGAAGCGGCTGAGCGTTGAGATCGACAGCGAGAAGTTGCTCCCCGCTGGGGAGTCCGAGTGCTCCTCCCGGCTGTTGTAGGTCATTCCCATGACCGTGGCCATGCCGCGGCCCGGGATGTTGAACGGTTCCCAGCGCAGCATCGAGTTGCCATTGGCGACGTTGACGAGGCTCTGGACGCCCGCGCCGAGGTTCTGGCCGACGTAGTCGTAGTAGCGCTCCAGGCCCAAGGCCGCCTTGAGCGCCTTGTTGACGATCACCGGGTTGTCCAGCGGTTGATTGCCTTTGGCGGAGAACAGCACGTTGCCGGTGCTGTCGAAGAGGTCGATCCGCAGCTGGTACTGGGCGGCATCGATCCCATCGGGGAGCGTGGGTGGTGTTACGTTTAACTGGATCTGGCTGCTCGACGCCCCGGGCGTCACGTTGGCGGGCAGGACGACGTTTGGTCCGTCGGTGATTACAGGCGTGGCATCGGGGCTGTACCAGCGGTAGCGGAGATAGGTGTTGCTCGTGGACCAGGTGAGCGAGCTATTGTTGGTGACGGTCACCTTGACTGGGTACGTTGCCTGCGTCTGCAGCGTCGGGTCGTAGACGACTGCGAGGGGAACGTTGGTGTTGCTGGTGAAGGTGGCCTTGTATTGGCTGCTCGCCGTGTTCGCCACCGCGGTGGTGGCCCCTGTCGAGGTGGCGATCAGTCCGCTGCTGTCATAGACCCTGGTGGTCAGGGTGTGGCTGCCGTCGAACGCCGGCTGGGTGGCGTCAAGCGTGTTCCACGGTGCGGTGTAGGGCGATGTCGTCGACGTCCCGAAGAGCGTGTCGTCCGCATAGAACTCGACTTTGCTGACGCTCAGGCCGGAAGCGGCCGCGGCGGTGGCCGAGACATTCACGGTCCCGGTGACCGACGAACCCGGCGAGGTAACAGTGGTCGTCGGGGCCGGATTGTTGTTGATAGTGGCGGTCACCGCGGCAGATGTGGTCGCGTTACCGGCGTCGTCGTAGGCCTTCGCCGTAAAGGAGTGGCTGGCGTTGGTGGCGCCGACCGAGTTCCAGGTGGTCGTGAAGGGCGCCGTCAAGACGGTTGATTTCAGAGAACTCGACGCGGTCCACCCGCCGATCGTCGGACGCGGCTGCCGTGATGGCCACGTTCCCGGTCACCATCGCTCCAGCGGCAGGCGTCGATACCGAGACGGTTGGCGCGACAGCGTGACTACCGTCGGTATAGGTAACGGAGAGCTTGGGCCGGAGCGTTGGGGCCGCTGTGTAGTTGTTGGTCCAGTAGTCGATCTCGTTGCCGGTCAGGATCGTCTCGTTGTCGTACTTGATCAGCACGCCGAGGTTGGGGAGGGAACCACTCGCCCATTGCTGGGCCATGGAGGTGATGTCATAGTTGTGCCACTTGGCGGCTTCGTTGGCCGTGGTAGTGACAGCACCCCCCGCTGTGGCGTTGAAGTCAGCGCCCTGGGTCACCCAGTTGACCCCGCCATTGGCCTCGTACCAGGTGGCGCCATTGCCGGTGCACGAGCTGGGATTCGACACACCGGTACCTTCACTCCATGAGTGGGTGATCGCGTAGGGGTGGAGCGTCTGCGCATTGGGCACGGTGTTGTAGTGGAAGAGTGAAAGCGTGGCATTGGTGATGGTCGATCCAGTCGGGATGTCGCTGAGCTGATAGGCGAAGAGCCCGCGCGAGATACTGTTGGTGTCGGTCCCGACGGACATGTCCGTGTTCGCGCCGAAGTTGTTGCATGCCGTCACGTTGTTCCAGTAGGTGATGTAGGTGTCCTGGCTTTGTCCCGTCCCGGGTTGCATGGTCTTGACCGCCTGGCCGTCGGCGGGGAGCGCGACCTGCACCTGGTTGGAGCCGCTGCTGTTGGCAACGACCTCGTAATAGAAGGTTCCGTTGGCCGCGGCCGTGGTGTCGCGGAACGAGGTGGCAGTCGGGTCGGTGATGGTGGTGAGGAGCGTCGAGCTCGACGGCGCAAAGTTCCTCGTCGCGGAGCGGTGCACGTCGTATTTTTGAAAGGGAGCGCCGCTGAGCGAGCCAGTGTACTGGCTCCAGGTCAGCTCGGCACCGTTGGAATGCAGCGTGACCGGCTGATTGAGGGTCACCCCGTCCGTGTTGTAGGTGATGTCGAGCTTTGGCAGCAGTGTCGTGTCGGCGGTGTAGTTATGGGATACGGGCGCCGGCCCACCCGAGTTGAGAGTCTCGGTCTGGTTCTTGAATATCAGTCCGTAGTTTGGCTGGGTCCCCGCGTACCAGTTCGTCGCCGCGGCGGTGACGTTCCAGGTCAGCCACCGCGGATTGTTGTCGATCGTCATGGTGAGCGTCGACAAGGCCGTCGGATCGATTCCGAGCGCCTGGGTCTGCGTCGCGGACGACCACGGGTTCGTCATCCGGTGCGCCTCGATCGTGTGACTCGTGCCATACGTCGATGGCGAGGTCGACAGGTAGGTGTTGTTGTAATAAAGGCCGGCCGTCGCAGTCGTGATGCTGGCGCCGGGTGGAATCGCGCTGAGGTCGTACTGCACAGCACTCCAGTCGTAGTGGGAAGCACTGTCCCCGATACGCAGATTGGCCAGCGCCCCGAGCTGGCCGACGTCGGTTGCCACGTTGCCGTGGAAGTAGTCATCCTGGCTATCCGGCTGGATGGTGATAGTCGGATCCAGCTCGACCGGGAACCGGCGTGCGGCGTTATGAAGCCATGCGGCGTCAAGCGTCAGATCGAGGACCAATTCAGTCCCGCTCTTGGTGACGTCGAGGGTGGCGGCCTTGCCCTCATCGCTCAGGGCCCTAGCGCTGCCTGTGGAATCGGTTGCCATCGGCGCATCGATGCTGAAGATCGGCCCGTGATGGCCGGCCATGAAAAAGAGCCATGAGCCGTTGGCATCGCGGCGGAAGGAAATCGGCGTCTTCGACGGTGGGGAAAGCGTGAAACGGTAATGCGTCGGCGA
>VBGO01000112.1:0-11053 GCA_005882525.1 Chloroflexota bacterium | reverse complement strand
CGACGTCGAAGCGCATGAAATTCTGGGCGAGGTTGTTCTTAAATAGCATGCGGAACGCATTGGCTTCATTCCGCCAGGCATAGCCACCCTCGGTGGTGGCCACGAGTCTGGACTTGATGTCCTGCCACTTGCCGCTCCGGTCTCGGTAATGCACCGGTCCTCCGAACACGGTTGTCGTCAATGTCCCGTTGGGATTCCGCGACGTTTTGGAGTTCTTGGTTCGGCGGTCGCTCAGCTCGCCAACCGCTGGGGACGATGCCGCATACGCGATTTCGGGCGGCAGGCTCGGAAAGTGGATCGCCGGCACGGCCTGTGCCGGTAGGCTCGACATCAGGAGCGCAAAAATCGCCGCAGCAAACACGGCCAGTCGTCGCGTCATCAAGTTCCTCCCCGTGTCCCCAGGTTCTGTTGTGGTCGCAGCAGTTACGGGGCGTCAGCCTACGGGAGGCAAACATGGTCGTCAATTCGGAAAAAATACCGATGCGACACATACCCCTAATAGGGAGTAGCTCGGGGGATCACTAGACGAGCGTTCCCTTGTCATGATTGCTAGACATGGAGTTGCATCGACGTGACTCAGGGCCCAACCGAACTCAGCGACTGGCGAGGCGTCGCCCGGATGTGCTTATCTAATTCTCAGGAGAAAGGTGAGGCGCTGGCGGCCGGCCGGGGGCGAGCCGTGGGAGGGCATTCCTCCAGCGCAGTGGTCCAAATTATCCGATGGTCAAGGACCGCCGCGTCGCAGGGAATGGCATGTTACGCCACGCCAAGAACAAATTCTCGAACTCGTGTGGAGCGGCCTCAGCGATAAACAGATCGCCAGCCGACTTCGCATCGGTGACCGAACGGTCCGCAGCCATTTGGAGATTCTTCGCCGGCGCTGGCGTCAACCCTCACGAGTAGGCCTGCTACGCGTGTGGCACGAACTCAAAGCCGACCAGTCAAAGAGTCCGTCGAGGAACCGCTCGGTCAATTGAGGTCGGCTAGGCCTGTTGCCGTTCCTCGTCTAGCCGCTCCGAACCAACGTCCAGTGGATGGACGATGGCAGCGACCTCGTGGACGAGCCTGGCATACTCCTCGGCCCCCACGGCGGGGTGCGTCTTGGCGACGAACCCTTCCTGCTTGCAGAGCGCATCGATTCGCTGCAGGGCCCTCGGATCCTCGACTTCGCCAATGACAAGCAGGTCGTAGTCATTCCCCAGCACGTTCAGCATGGTGTGGATCTTGCCGCCGACCAGCTGCATCTGCTTGCTCAGCCGGGACCACTCCATCTCATAGATTCCCGGCGCGCGTTCGATCGGGAGGATGCCCGTTGAGCCGGGCCGGAGGCGGACAAGGGTCACGAATTGCATGGACTTCGCCCGACGATACCCTAGCAAAAAAACGCGCAAAAATCTACCCCGCAGATCATAAGCCGCTCGATCCGCTTGCGGTTGATCCGCCACCTATCACCTATCGCGCATGGTGCCGTTGAAGCGCTCGACGTGGGACTTCTGCTGCGCTTCGGCTGGCTGTGCAGCTCTCAAACAGCTTTCCCAGGTGCGTGATGACGTCCCGCGCCCCGGTGCAGCGATCGACGTGGCAGCCGAGCGCCACGCGGGTGAACTCGTCGACCACATTAAGGATGCGGATCAACCCGCCAGACCGGCTTGAAGATTAACCGGTCGGTCATGCTGTGACTATGGCCTATTACGTTCGTATTTTCTGCGCCAGTAGTGAAGTGCCCACTCTTACGAGTATCGCAAGCTGGGTGGCCACCAAAGGTGTGCGGCTTGACATTGTGCCGGTTCGCGGCGGCATAGATTCCCGTGACTGGTCGGAAGCGGAGGTATCGCAGGCGGGACGTGCCGTTCGGTTTCACGTCGAGGTAAACCGAGTTGACGCGAGCTCTGAGATTGCGCTGAAAGAAATTGATGAATTCCGCGAGATGGTGCTCGCTACGCCTGAGTCGACATCAAGGCAAGAGGTACTCGATCACCTAGCCAGAACGAAATTGATCGTTGCGAATCGGATTCCTACAGGTGCGTTTGAGGGTGCGGACTACGATGCGCTTGGCTATTTCTGCGAATTCATTGTTCACGCCGGCGGAATGGTTCAGGCAGATGGTGAGGGCTTCTATCGAGGCAAGGAGCTAATCCTGCCACTCCGTTAGTGCCGGTACGGTTTCTCAGGTGGCCTTCTGCCCTCTAGCCACTTCCTGAAACTAACTCGAAGGCGCCCCGCCGCCAGCCAGCATGGCTTGAGTCAATCCACTTGCGTACGCGCTCGCTCAAATATCACTGGCTGGGCCAGGTTCTAGCGACTTCCGTCATGGGAGGACGTTAACCTCGAATCCTATTCCGTCTTGTTTAGCGAGTTCCTTAAGCGAAGCAATTGCTGCTGCCATCTGGTCTGTGGGTTCGCTTGGCACATCAAGCTGGATAGTCACGGGTCGGCCCGCGGTCTCGGGATAAGTTTTCATCAGTTGGCCATCTCGAGTAAAGGAGATGTAATTGCGAGTCTTCTCCTTCAATTGACGCAGCTGTCGCTCGGAGCCCTCCCACGGTTCAGTTTGAACCATTATTAGCCTGACATCACCGGCCTGGTGGTTCAGGGTTACGAGGTCGATGACCGACGGATTGTGGGTGCCTGCATTGCTGGTCATGACAGTTTTTCCTGGTGATCTCTGGAGCTGGTGTGGAGCGCCCTAAGGCCGACCAGGCGTAAAAGAAGGGCGCCCCGCAGGGCGCCCTTTGCGTCGATCGTGTTTCCGGTTAGGCGGCGCGGACGTGGTTCGCTCGCGGACCCTTCTGGCTCTGCTCGATGTCGAAGCTGACGGCCTCGCCACCACGCAGGCTATCGAAGTTCAGCGACGTATCCACACCACTCTGATGGAAGAAATACTCCTTACCATCGTCGGCGGCGATGAACCCAAATCCGCGGTCGGAAACGATTTTTTTTACGGTGCCTTTTGGCATTGCCGTTCTCCTCCTCTCGAACACCGCATTGAACGCATCGGCCCTGTTCGAGAGAGAAGAATGCCGGCCGCACGCGAACTCACCCGAAGGCCGGGCGAACGGCCGTACTCTACCACACTGGTCAAGAACGGGCTAGAGACCGGGTTACCTCTCGCTGGAACGCCTAAGATCTCCGGCGGCAGCATGCAAGAGGGGAACGTTCGTTCGGGGGCACCCTATTCAACCGAGATCCGGTGGCTCTTCCAGGCCGGCCTCCTGGTCTTCGTCGTCACCGTTTCGATCGGCATCCTGAACGGGTTCCACTTCGTGACCTTGCCCCGGCAGGTCCTGCTGACCCACGTCCACGCCGGCACGCTCGGCTGGATCACGCTCGGCGTGATCGCCACCTGCATCTGGCTCTTCGGCGAGGACGAGTCTGCGCCCCGGAGCCGGCGCGCCATGCAGTGGCTGAGCCTGCTGGCCGCCATCGCCGTGCCGGTCTACGTCCTCGCCTTCCTGAGCGGGAATCTGCTGGCCCGCGCCATCTTCGGCATCCCGGTGCTGGTGGCCATCGTCGGCGTGCTTGGCTGGCTCATCACCCGCATCGGCCAGGTGCGTCTCACCGTGCCCCGCCTGGCCGTGCTCGCCGCCATCGCGACGCTGGTGATCGGATCCACGATCGGCGTACTCGTCCAGCTCGAGCTGGCGAGCAAATCCGCCTTCCTTCCCGAGGGCGCGATCGGCGGGCACGTCACGGCGCAGGTGGTGGGCTACCTGGTCCTGATCGGCATGGCGATCAGCGAGTGGCGGCTGAAGGACACGCCGGGACTCACCTGGCCGGGCATCATCCAGGTCGGCCTCCTCTTCCTGGGCGGCGTGCTGATCACGATCGGGGCGCTACTGAACGTCCAGGCCCTGCTGGGTGCATTCATCCCGGCGGAACTGGCCGCCGTCATCATCTATTGTGTCCGGCTCGGGCCGCAGCTCCGGCGCGTCGACTGGCTCGCCCCGACCAGCGAACGCCATTTCGGGCTGGTCGTTCCGTACCTGGTCCTGAACCTCGCCCTGCTGATCTGGCTGATCGCGGGCGTCGTGACGAAGACGTACGCCCGGATCGAGTTGATTCCGCTCTGGCTGATCTTCGCGTTTGACCACACGATGTTCATCGGCGTGATGTCGAATTCGCTCTTCGGCCTGATCCAGCAGGCGAGCCGCAGCGACGAGCGATTCTGGCCGTGGGCCGAACAGGTCGTCTTCTGGGGCATGAACGGCGGCATGATCGGGTTCGTCCTCACCCTGGCAGCCGACCAGCGTCAGCTCGAGAAACTCTTCACCCCCATCATGGGCGGCAGCATCCTGGTAGGGATCGTCGCCTACTCGGTGCGGCTCCAGCGATTGCGCGGGGCAGCAGCTCCCGCCCCGACCCTCCCCCGCCAGCGTGGGAGGGAGATCCCGGCCTAGCGGCGCTCGGTCGCGAGCCGCAGGCCGAAGCCGATCAGGACCAGGCCGGTGGTCGCCTCGAGGGCGCGGCGCATCCGATCCCGGCGCAGGAAATCGCCGACCCGGGCCACGACGACGGCGTAGAAACTCAGCCAGCCAAACGTCATCGAGCAGAAGATCACGCCAAGTAGGAGGAGGCTGGCGAAGGTAGCCTGGCCATGGCTGACAAATTGGGGCAGCAGGCTGGAGAAGAAGACGACCATCTTGGGATTCCCCAGGTTGCTCAGCACTCCCTGGCGGTAGGGCCCCCACCCCGACCCTCCCCTGCGAGGGGGCGAGGGAACTGTTTGGCCGGATCTCGGCGGCCCGAAGAGTGCCGCGCCCAGCGCGTGCAAGCCAAGGTAGACGAGGTAGGCGGCGCCGGCCCACCTCAGTACGCTAAAGACCGGCTCTGATGCCATCAGCAACGCGGCCAGTCCGGCACTGGTCGCGATCGTCCAGGTCAGCTGTCCCGTCGAGACGCCCGCCGCCGTGGCGATCCCGCCGGCCCGGCCGCCCACCAGCGTGTTGCGGATGGTAAGGGCGGTGTCCTGGCCGGGGGACATGATGACCAGGGCCGAGACGCCGAGAAAGGCCGCGAAGTTAATGCTCATCAAGGCGTATGTCGGCGACGTGATGACCGCCCGCCCGCAAGGCCGCCTATTAATCCAAGTGCAGCCATTTCAACCAGCGCCGAAATCCGCGTCTGCATGGCGATCGAGGAATAGTTGTCGCGTACGAATGCAGGAACCTGGGCACAGCCGGGAGGTGGTGAGGGAACCGAGCTTGACACCGCGAACAGTGGCAGGATGCCGGCGATGGCGCCGACGACCAGGCCGGCCAGGACAGCCTCCCTCAAACTTCCGCCGGTCCTGGCCGTCCACCAGCCCGCGGCTCCACCCAACAGAACAAGCGTTAGAACCAGGAGCTCGGCGCCAGGAAAGTAAGAATTGCTACTGCCGCAGCCTGAGGGCCGATCCAGGCCTGTTCCGAGCGTCAGGCCGTACGACACACCGAGGGCAAAGATGCCCACTACAAGACCGTGTCCTAGCCAGCGCGGCAACCTCGCCACAGCCACGCCCATCTGGTTCGATCATAGCCCCGGCGTTTCGACTGGCGGTAGTCGGGGTACAAGGGACGGTGCACCCATTCGGGGTGCGCTCGCCGTGGGCCCGCTCGAACAGGCCTCGACAGCGCGAGGCAGTACGTTCGGGAAAGGAGGTCCACACAATGTCTGGAACCATCAAGAAGCTCGTTGCTGAGCGCGGATTCGGGTTTATCACCGCCGAAGACGGCAACGACTACTTCTTCCATCGCAGCGGCAGCGCCGACTTCGATCGGCTGGATACCGGTGTCAAGGTCAGTTTCGTAACTGAGCCGAGCCCCAAGGGTCCGCGCGCGACCAACGTTCGCGCCGAAGCCTAACTAGATAAACTCCCCACCCCAACCCTCCCCCACAAAGGGGGAGGGGGAAGGGTTGGGGGTTTTTTATTGCTCGTCACCGAGTGGTCACCTTGCGGGCGGAAGAAACCGCTTCACAAGATCGTCACACAGGTGGTCCAATGAAGAGCTCCCACCCTGACCCTCCCCCGCAAGCGGGGGAGGGAAGAATTATGGCGGCATGAAGCGGCGGTTGCCGTTTCGGCGAGAGAGCAGCCGCGACTTCATCATTGCCGGCGCGGTCGCCGCTCTGCTGATTACGGCGTTTGGCGCCTGGATCGAGCTGCGGATCGCGGGCGTCGATGTCACCGAAGCGATCGACGACTTCGGGGAGGCGGCCGCGGCGCTGATCGCGGCCGTCGCCTGCGCGGTGGCGGCGTTGCGCCATCGGGGCCGCATGCGCCTGGCCTGGTCGATGCTCGGGGCGTCTGCGTTCGCCTGGGCCGCGGGCGAAACGGTCTGGTCCCTTATCGAAATCATCCTCGGGCAGCAGGTTCCGTTTCCCTCCCTGGCGGACGTGGGTTTTTTGGCGGCGGTGCCGCTGGCCGTCGCCGGCATCGTGCTCTTCCCCGGCCGCCGCCGCGCCGCCTCGCGGGTCGCCTCCCTGCTGGACGGCGCGATCATCGCGGGCGCGCTCCTCCTGATCAGCTGGGCGACCGTGCTCGGCACGGTCTACCTCGCCGGCTCCGACTCGACCCTGTCGATGCTGCTCGGGCTGGCCTATCCGATCAGCGACATCGTGATCGCCGTCATGGCACTGTTGCTCGTGAACCGGACGGCTGGCTCGGCGCGGCTGCCCCTGCTGCTGGTGGTCGCCGGCCTGTTTGCGAACCTCCTATCCGATAGCGCCTTTGCTTACCTCACGACGGCCAACACCTACGGGAAGGTGCAGATCATCGATACCGGCTGGGTCGCCGGCTATCTCCTGATCGCGCTCGGCGCGGTTCGTGCGGCCCTGTCCACCGGACCGGCCGCGCAGGCCGATGACCGGCCGTTTGGTCGCTGGACGCTCGTGCTGCCCTACGTCCCGGTGACGATTGCCGCCATCCTGGCGGTGCTCAAGAATGTCAGCGGCGCGCCGGACCCGTTCCTGCTGTGGGACCTGATCATCGTCGTCGGCCTCGTCATGATCCGTCAGTTCATCGTCATCTGGGACAACCAGACGCTCAATCAGAAGCTGGAAGCGCGGTCCGTCGCCTTGCGGGACAGTGAAGCCCACTTTCGCTCCCTGGTGCAGAACTCGGGTGACGTCGTGCTGCTCGCCGATGCCGATAGCAAGGTCCGCTTCGTGAGTACCTCGATCGACCGCTTCTTCGCCTACAGCCCAACCGAGCTGGTCGGTCAGGCGTTCACCGAACTCCTCCATCCGTCCGATTGGCCCGCGTATGCCGCCGGCCTGAAGCGGTCGCTGACGGCATCGGCGCATCCCGTCCTGGTCAGCTGCCGGTTCCGGCACAAGCTGGGCAGCTGGACCCACTGCGAGGTGACGATCACCAACCTGCTGCACCGTTCGAGTGAGCCGGCGCTCGTCCTGAACATCCGCGACGTGACCGACCGCAAAGAAATGGAAGAGCGAATGGCATACCTGGCCACCTACGACCCGGTGACGAGCCTGCGGAACCGGACCGCCTTCCGCAAGGAAGTGGATGCGGCGCTCGAGCGGAGCCTGCCGGGATGTGGGATCACCGTGCTGGCGCTCGACATCGATGACTTCAAGGTGGTCAACGATGCGCTCGGGCAGCGCGCCGGCGACGACCTGCTGGGCATGACCGGTGGCCGGCTGGGAAAGATCGTGGCGTCTGGGGACGTCGTGGCGCGACTCGGTGCGGACGAGTTCGCGGTGTTGATGAAGACGGTCTTCAACGAGGATGAGCCGGTCCGCCTGGCGGAACGGATCTACGAGCATTTCCGAGCGCCGTTCCGGGTCGAGGAACGCGAGGTGGTGCTCCGGCTCAG
Source organism: Chloroflexota bacterium (assembly GCA_005882525.1). GTDB lineage: Bacteria > Chloroflexota > Dormibacteria > CF-121 > CF-121 > CF-13. The sequence continues at coordinate 3,242 of VBGO01000112.1, read as the reverse complement.
CATCGGAATCGCGGCCCAGGTGGAGATGGAGGACACCGCCGAGAACCTGATGCGCAACGCCGACATTGCCCTCAACGCGGCGAAGGCGGGCGGGAAAGGTCGGTGGGAGCGATACCAGCCGAAGCAGCACGTGGCCGTCAGCGATCGCATGGAGCTACAGTCCGACCTGGCCCGGGCGTTGGAGCGGCGGCAGTTCGTGCTCCACTACCAACCGACGGTCCGCCTTGGCGACGGCGCGATCATCGGGTTGGAGGCGCTGGTGCGCTGGAATCATCCGCGCCGCGGACTGCTGTCGCCCGGAGCTTTCCTCGCCCTGGCCGAGGAGACCGGCTTGGTGACCGCGCTGCAACGGTGGGTCCTTGGTCAGGCCTGTGCCGACGGGCGGCGCTGGCAGCAGACCTATCCCATGTCTCCGCCGCTGCGGGTCAGCGTTAACATCAGCCAGCGCGGGCTGGCGGAAGCGGGCCTGGTGGCGGATGTCACCGAGGCGTGCACCGCCGCCGCGTTCGCGCCGGATGGGCTCATCCTGGAGCTGACCGAGGGGGCGACGCTCGCGGGCCAGGCCACCGTGTCCCGCCTGCTGGAATTGCACGAACGTGGCGTCAGTCTGGCGCTGGACGACTTCGGTGCGCACTCCGCGTCGTTGAGCTCGCTCCGGGACCTGCCGGTCGACATCGTCAAGCTCGACCATTCGTTCGTCGCCCGAATGGCCACCAGTCCGACGGATGCCACCGTCGCCCGGTCGGTTATCGACCTGGGCAACGCGCTGGGGCTGATCACGATCGCCGACGGGATCGAGCGAGCCGACCAGCTCGGTAGCTTGCGCGGGCTGAACTGTTTTGCCGGGCAAGGCTTTTACCTGTCTCGGCCGCTGCCGGCCGCCGGCATCGACCGGCTGCTCGCCGAGTGTGAAGGCGATGCCGGACTGATGCTGCCGTCGTTCCAGGCTGACCGCGCCGCCTGAAGCATCGTCTCCAGGCGGGACGGCGTGCCCAAAAGGGAAGATCCTGATGTCGATCGCGAGCATCAATCCATGCCGAGCTTGAGTCTTGCCTCGGTAACGCTCATGCTGTATCCATAGCCGTGGCTTAAGGAGCGGCCGGATGGGCGAATTCCAGCACTTCGAACGTGTCGATCCGATCCGCAAGGATCTGGTGGATCGCCACGGGCAGACGCCATCGACCGACCGCGAAGGGATCATCCGCCAGCTGCAGTCAACAGCGGGAAATTCAGCCGTAACCGCCCTGGTGGCGCGATGGTCGGTGCAGAGGGCTGGGCCATCGCCGACCGCAGGCGCGACACCCGGACCAATTCCGGTCCCGGCACCGACGCCCGTCCCAATTCCCGCCGCGGTGCGGGCGGCGGTCAACGTTGCAGCCGCCGATGCGGAGCTTGGCCGACGACTTGGCGGCGCCGCGTCGCAGGCCTTTGGCGAGCACTCCGGCGACGTCCGAAACTTCGGCTGGGCGGTTGAGAACACCTACACCGGCGGGGCAAGCCCCAGTGACCCGTCGACGCAGGGTGGCGTCGCCGATCTCGTGTGCACCGGAATCAATGGCCGCGCCGCTCATGTGATCTTTGGCAACCCGCCCACCGGGGTGGCAAAGGTCGGGTACATCGAACACTTCATCGGCTTCAATCACACCGCCGTCATGGTCGAATTGGACGACCCCCAGCACACCCAGTGGGTGCTCGACTGGTGGAAAACTCAAAGTCTGAGCGCCCCGGCGATCGGACATCCAACCGACCCGGACTGGACGGGGGCCACGATCGTATGGGACGATGCGCCCTCCTCATACTGGAGCCTGCCGGCTCCAGGCAGCAGCACCGGAACGCCGCCCGGCAGACCCAAACCGATCGGCGAGCCTACTCCGGCGAGCACGCCGACCGTGCGCTAGCGCCGCTCGACACGTGCATGGTCGTGCGGTTGGCCAGGCATCGGATCTTTACGCGCCCGCGCTTCTGCTCAGGGCGCGACGCGCCCGCGAACGAACGCGAGAATTGACTCGCCGCATGGCGTGGCCAACGTGTGGCTCGCTTTTCAATGTCGCGGCGATACGGCTGGAGACGTACGTCCAATCGATGTCGTCGTAGCGACTCGCGGCCACTGCCAGGGTGGACTGGAAATGAATGTCCACCTGAGACTCAGCGACGGTCGCCTGTTTGAGGCGATCGATGTACAGGTCTTCAAGGCCAATAATCCGAAAGGAACCACCACCAACACGCCTGGTTTCGATCCGTTGATCGTCACCGTCGATTCGCGTGTCGGGAAATTCGATCACGAACGGAGTTCCCGCCCGAATCCACTCCCTGCCGCGCCGTTCGAAACCTAGCGTCTCCAGGCTTGCGCGATGCAGAGGCGTCAGATGGCCGACCAGGTCGAGGTCCGTCTGATGGTATTCGTGTCCACCCCAGAATTCCTCGGCGGTACCCCCGACCACCACGGGTGGCGGTGAAATGACTTCGCTCAGCGCGGCCGCGAGCAGAAGGTTTTGACGGAGCCCGGGCTTCGCGGTTTCTGCCTTACGGAGCAGGTCTCTTGCCCTGGAAATACTCACGCGTTAATCCTCGGGCCTCAAGCGCTCGCTGCTCCTGACGGCTTGGGTTTCGGAGCCAGGGGTCAAAGACGACGTCGCCAAGTGCCGTTCGAATACGCTTGCGTCGCGCCGCAACACTCGGCGTGCGTGCTTTCGGCTTCCCAAACGCGATGACTATCGAAATCCCGGTCGCTCGGCTGAACCTATCGATAAAGGCCAGGGAGGGTCTGGCCGCACCTGACTCGGCCCGAGCAATCGCCGATTGAGTGGTACCCATCCGCTGAGCAACCTGGCGTTGTGTGAGGCCGGCGCGGCGCCGGTTGCTGGCAAGTTCCAGGTCCAGTGACTGCACGTTCATGGCAGGAGTATAGCAGATTTGCTATATTTCAGGAGCGCGCATTAGGCCCCGAACGGGAACCTCGGGCGGACCTCTTACCATGTCCGAGATGGGGTGGCGGCCGCAGGCACCGGCGTGGGCTGCCGCCGTCCTGGTGGGGATCGGGTTCTTAGCGGCCGAGGCAATCGTGCTGGGTGCCCGCATTCGCGATTTCGACGAGGGCGTGTACTGGCAATCATTCCGCGCCCTGTCGCGCGGGGAGACGCTCTTTCACTCGATCTTCGCCCCGACGCCGCCCGCGTTCTATTACGCGCTGCAGCCCTTCTACCAAATGGCGCCCTCGCTGACCAGCCTGCGGCTCGGGGTGC
>VBGO01000370.1 GCA_005882525.1 Chloroflexota bacterium | reverse complement strand
CATCTGGAAGTGGAATCCCTTCAGGTGGAGCATGCGCTGGCTCGATTGGGTGAGTAAGCTCCCGGCATCCGGTGGCGCCGGCCCACAGGCCGTCAACGCGACGACGAGCGCCAGGCCCGAAAGCACGACACGCGGCGGCGTAGCACCGGCGGCCCGCATCAACCCCTCGGATACGGTCATCTCCGACCCGACGCGTGATCTTCTGCGCGTCCAGCCATTCGAGCAAGGGAAGAACGTAACGGCGGCTCGAGCCGAGCACGTCTCGGGCGGCGGCGACCGTCAACGTCCGGTGCTCGCCAAGATGGGCGCGAAGCCGTCGGACGGCGTCGTCGTAGGCGGAGCGGGCGAAGGCGGTCTCATCGTTGAGGCGCACGACCCGCCCATCCGCCACCAGGTACTGGAGCAGGTCGGGGGTCAGCTGATAACGCCGGACCAGGTCGACCAGCGGCGGCGGGTTGAAGGGTTGCCCTTCGAGCTCGGCGAGAAAGGCACCGATGGCGGCCTCCTGTTCCGAGCTCAGGGCCGGGCGGTGGGCGATGCCGGCGAGCTCGCCACCTCGCTCGACAACGATCTCCTCGGCGGCGAGCACCGCGACCAGGTCCGCGAACAGCTCGGCCGGCATCCCGGTGCGGCTGCGGAGCTGCTCCTTCGGCATCGCGCGCCGGAGCGGCTGCGCCTGGTGATAAGCGTCCAGCCCGCTCGTCACGCGCGCTGCAGCGCGCTCCCACTGGTCGCGGGTCAACCAGCGCGAGCCCAGCCGGCGCAGCGCGCCGCGCTCGACGAGGGGCGCCAGCATCTCGTCGGTCCGGGCCGACGTCAGCCCAAGCCGCCCGGCCAGCTCCGTATCCGGCATGCCCCACGGGTGCTTGCCGAGTTCGAGCACGGCGGCCGTTGCCGGGTCGGCGCGTTCGCGGGCGGCGAGGTCCTCGAGTACCGCCGGGTCGCGGCGCCGGTGACGGCGCGGAGTGCTGTCGACGATCACCCCGCCGGCGACCGTGGCGGCCGGCGAGGGGACGCGCAGGATGAAGCGGTCGCCGTCCAGCGCCACCACCGGCTCGGTGGCGTAGAGCTGCACCCAGCCCGCTGATCCGGCGCGAAGCTCGTCACGCTCGAGCAGGTTTAGCTCGATCATCACCTCGGCGGTCTCGTGGTACATCAGCAGCCGTTGGTGGTGATGCAGCGGCTGGACGTCCGGCAACACGACCAGGTGCGCATCCAGCCGGCGGCTCGCCTGCAGGGCACCCGGGAGCGCCAGAACGTCACCGCGCCGAACCTGCGAATGGTCGAGGCCGCTGAGGTTGACAGCCGTGCGGCTTCCGGGCCGGGCTTGCTCGACCGGTCGATTATGCTGCTGCAGCCCGCGCACCCGGACCCGCCGGCCGGCGGGCAGGACAGCGAGCTCGGTCCCCTGGCTCAGCACGCCCCCCACCAGGGTGCCGGTGACCACGGTGCCGAAACCCGACATCGCGAACGAGCGGTCGACCGGTAGGCGCGGCCGCCCGACGTCCGGGCGCGGTGTGGCGCTGGCGAGCTCCGCGTCGAGCGCCGCCCGGAGCTCGTCGAGACCGGCACCGGTGCTGCTCGAGATGGCAACGATCGGCGCCCGCTGCAGGGAGCTCCCGACAATGAGTTCAGCCACATCCTCACGTACCAGGTCGAGCCAGGCCGCATCGACCAGGTCGGTTTTGCTCAAGACCACCACCCCGTGCTCGATGCCAAGCAGGTCGACGATCGCGAGATGTTCGCGGGTTTGCGGCATCGGTCCCTCGTCCGCCGCGATCACGAGCAGGACCGCATCCATCCCGTGCACGCCGGCGAGCATGTTCTTCAAAAAGCGCTGATGGCCGGGCACATCGACGATCCCGACCCGCCGGCCACTGGGCAGCTGCATGTAGGCGAAGCCCAGGTCGATCGTCATGCCACGGCGCTTCTCCTCCTCCAGCCGGTCCGGGTCGATCTGCGTGAGCGCCTTGACCAGGCTCGACTTGCCATGGTCGATGTGACCGGCCGTGCCAACCACGAACGATCCGGTCAGCGGCTCGCTCATGCCAGTGCCGCGCGCACCGCCTCGAGGAGGACGTCGTCTTCGCCGGGCAGCACGGTGCGGGGATCGAGGAGCACGCGATCCTGCTCGATTCGACCGATGACGGGCGGCTCGGATTCGCGCAAACGGCGGAGCAGGTCGTTGGCGCCGCGGCGGCCCGGGGTCAGGGCCAGCACGGTCGTCGCCAGCCGCTCCCCCGGTAACGACCCACCACCCACCGTCGACTCGGCTGGCACGACATCGACCGCGGCGCCCAGCTCACTGAGCCGGCGCTGCCATTCCCGGGCGCGCGCCTCGATCGACACTGCCGACGCGCCGAGCATGTTCCAGATGGGTAGCCCGGCAAACGACTCGGTGACATAGAGGTCGAGGGTGGCGATCAACGCCGCCAGCGTCAGTTTGTCGACGCGGACCGCGCGAGCGAGCGGATGTTTCAGCGCCCGATCCACCAGGGCCGCCCGACCGAGCAATAAGCCGGCCTGCGGCCCGCCCAGCAGCTTGTCGGCACTGCAGGCGACCAGGTCCGCTCCCGACTGCAGGCTGTCCTGGATGCGCGGCTCCTCCGCCAGGCCGTAGGCCGCGGTGTCGAGCAGCGCCCCACTCCCCAGGTCGTGCAGCAACAACAGCTGGTGCTGCCGGGCGATCGCCGCTAGCGCCTTGAGCTCGACGCTCTCGGTGAAGCCGATCACCTGGAAATTGCTGGCGTGGACCTTCATGATGGCGGCGGTCCGGGGCGTGATCGCGGCAGCGTAATCCGCGGCGCGGGTCCGGTTGGTGGTGCCGACCTCCACCATGCGAGCGCCCGACAGGCGCATCACGTCAGGCATCCGAAAGCCGCCGCCGATCTCGACCAGCTCACCACGGGCGACGATGACCTCCTTCCCCTTCGCCAGGGCCGTCAACATCAAGA
>VBGO01000369.1 GCA_005882525.1 Chloroflexota bacterium | reverse complement strand
CGGGTGCTGACGGCGCGCTCGAGATGGGCCGGGTCGTCGGCGACCATCTGACCGGGGGCCGCCTCCTGAACCAGGTGGCGCATCTCGCTGACCAGCCCGTCGGAGCCGCTGGCCGCCCGTACCGTCTGTGGCATCATCCTTCCCCCTCCGCCGCGGAATTTGCGACGCTGGCCGCCGGCAGCCCGGCGGCAAACAGCAGCCCGAGCCGTTCGCCCAGGAGCTGCAGCAGGAGCACTTCACTGGCGGCGTAGGCCCGCGGCAGGCGGCGGGCGAGCTGGAGCGTCCCCTCCACCTCGGCGCAGCGCACCGGCGCCACGGCGATGTGGCGCAGCCCGGCCGGCACGCCGAACAGATCCTCCGGACGGCGGCCGGTCAACGGCTCCCGCAGGGCGCGGCCCTCGAGCAGCGCCTCCGCGGTCCGGGTGCCGGCCAGCGGCAACCAGGTCGGCGCATGCGCCTGGAGCGGGTCGTCCTCGCCGACGACGAGCTGCAGCCGGTCGCCGTTGACCCATTCGAGGTGCAGGCTCTCCGAGCGGAGCAGGTCGGCGATGGCCGGGCGGATCGCCGCCAGGGCCGCCCGCTGGTCGCCGGCGTGCGGCGCGGCGAGGCCGGCCAGCCGGTTCGCCTGCTCCATCGCCTCGGTCCGCTGCCGCTGGTCATCGAGGCCCTGCAGCCGGGACAAGGTCGCCCCCATTTCCTCCCCCACCGACCGGATCAGCCCCTGGGTCGCGGCATCGAGCTCGCTCCGGCCGCCCGCCACCGTGATCAAGCCGTTGAGGTCGCCATCGCCGACCGTCGGTTGGATCAGCGTGCACACGCCAAAGCTGGTGCCGGGTAGCGGGCCTGGCATCAGCAGCGGCTGGCTCGGCTCCGCGCCCAGCGTGGGGGTAAAGCTGAACCCGGGCAGCTCCCCGTCGCGCAGGCCGGCCCAGCGCACCGCCCGGAACTCATCGCCGCTCGGATCCTTGCTCCAGAAAGCCCAGGCGCAACCCGGCGCCAGGGCCGTGGCCTGACCGGCCAGCTGCGCAAAGAGCCCTTCCTCGTCGCGCACCCGGGCCAATCCCGAGGTGAGGGTGGCCAGCGCCCCCTGGCGCGCGATCGCCGCCTGGGCGCGATCGGCGACCGTCGTGAGGTACACCACCAACCACATCGTCATCAAGACCAGGAAGGCATCGAGGAGCATCGCCAACGGCGCCGAGTGCCCGGCCGCCTCGAAGGGCACCAACAGCACCAGGCCGGCCGCCAGGATGCGCGGGTCGCGGATGCGAGCCGCGACGCGGGCCGCCGCGAAAAAGAGCAGCACGCGCGCATAGGGCACGTACCCAATCGACAGGGCACCGATCGTCATCACGACGGCGAGGTCGGCGATCGCCAGGAGCAGGTGGCGCGCCGGAATCGGGCGGCGGATTCGGGTCAGCTCGACACAGACAAAGAGGTAGGCGACGGCCGCCAGCCCGGCGCTATAACGGGTCGGCAGCGGGATGCCGGGAGTGCCAACCACGGCGGCGGCCACGCTGAAGACGGCGACCCAGAGCATCAGGGTGAACACGAAGTCGCCCCGGACCAACCCCGGGAGCGCGGCCTGCCAGGCCTTCAGCTCTCGCGCCAGGGCGAGCGCGGTCCAGCCGAGGGTCTTGCGCACGTTGGGCGATGGCCGCTGCCATTCCGCGGCAACCCGTTCCACCACCGACGCCGGCCCTTGCTTGGCCTTGAGGCGTGCGAGGTCGAGCTCGCTCAGGGGAGTCCCGTCCACCAGCATCCAGTCTGTCGCCCAAACGCTGCAGTCGCAGCCAAGAGCCAGCCACAACCTGTGGCGGGAGAGCCGCGAAACCTTACAAATGGTGTAACGACGTTGCGGCCCTAGCCGGTCCGCCGGAGTTGCCCGTAAGCTTGAAGCGATGCCCCTCTCCCCGCTCCGCCGCGCCTGGTCCCTGACGCCCGTCCGCTCCCGGGTCACCGGGGTCGACGCCGAGACCCTCCGCCGCTGGCTGGCGGATCTCCCGCCTGCGGTTGGCTACGGGGTCAGCGCCCGTCCACTGCGCTACCGGCAGGCACCCCACCTGGCCGCCTTCTGCTGGTACGAGGATCGGCTGATCGAGCTCCAGGTGCCCGAGCCCTTTCACGCCTGGGATGAGAAGGTCTACTACCGGGCTCGCCGCAAGCCCGGGCGGCGGCTCGCCTTCCAGTGGTTTGGTCGAACCATCCGGTTCCGCACCCGGCGCGAGGTGCTGCGGTTTCTGTACTGCCACGAGTTCTACCACTGGTATCTGCGCGAGGTGCGCGGTGGCAAAGCCGCCGCCGAGACCGCCTGCGACCGATTTGCGCTGGCCCACTTTCGCGCCCGCAACCGGGGCGTCGACTGGACGAGCGTGCTACCCGGTTATGCGCTCGCTTCCCGCCGTCCGTTGAAGCCCGCGGCCTAGCCTCGCGGGCCCGCAATCAGGGGGACTGGACAAGCCCGATGATGTTATTGTCCGGGTCCTTCACCGTGGCGATCAGCTTGCCGCCGCCGACGTCTTTCACCCCTTGGGCGACTTGAGCGCCGGCTTCCTGGAGTGACTGCAGACTCTTCTTGATGTCCTTGACCTCCCAGTAGGGGAGCGGCCCGGTCAACCCCTGCTTGTGGCCATTGGGATCCAGGCCGATTTCTTGACCTCCGACGCGAAAGCCAACGTAATAGGGTGCATCGGCGTAGGGCTCGACGCCGGTCACGTTTGTGAATACCTTTTTCGCCTGGGCGAGATCTCTGACGGGAAAGACGATCAGATTTACCGCTTGACTCATGGGGAACTCCTTGGTCATATCGGCTGATTTTGGTTCGTCAATTCTATGACGGACTGCAGCGAGGGATGTGACCAGAGGCGCACTGGTGGTTGACTTGCCTAAGTGAAACGGGGCCGTTCTGACTACGCAAACACGCGCAAGGAA
>VBGO01000358.1 GCA_005882525.1 Chloroflexota bacterium | reverse complement strand
ATCGCGACTGGGAAGGTGGGGCTGGAGGATTGGTCGAGCAGATTTACACGCAAGAGGGGGATCAGCGCCATCGAAGCGACGAAAAATGCGGCAGCCGCGCCAAGCGTCAGCAGGCGATGGCCGGTCGCCCACTGGATCACTGGTACGTACACACGCTGCGTCCAGTTCCAGCGCAAACGGCGCTCGGCCCCTTCCGCGCGAATCGCTGGGAGCAGCCGCGATGCAAGCAGCGGCACCACGGTCACGGCCACCACCAGCGAGGCGAGCAGCGCAACGACCACGGTCAAAGCGAAGGGCCGGAAGAAGCTGCCTGCGATGCCGGTCAGGAAGACGATCGGCAGGAAGACCGCCACCGTCGTCGCTGTGGATGAAGCGACCGCGGTGATGATCTCGCGTGCTCCCGTGTAGGCGGCGACGAGCGGGCGCTCGCCCTCGCTGACGTGACGGCTTATGTTCTCGAGCACGACGATGGAGTCGTCCACCACGCGACCGATGGCGACCATCATCCCGCCCAGGGTGAGGATGTTGAGGGTGATCCCCTGCGACCACAGCACGATCAGCGCCACCAGCAGCGAAAGTGGAATCGAGATCGCGGCGACCACTGTCGCGCGTGCGCTGCGCAGGAAGACGAATATCACAAGGACCGCGAACACCGCGCCCAGCAATCCCTCGCGCAGGATGTTGCCTATGGCCTGGGTGATCGGCGTGGCCTGATCCTGGATCGAGTCCACACGCACGCCGTGGCCGATTGACGACTCGATCCCGGGAAGAGCATTCCAGACCTCGTTCGCCACGGTCACTGTGTTTGTGTTCGGGCCTTTGACGATTTGCAGGCCGATGCTGGGCTTGCCGTTGGTGCGGGTGATCGTGTCGGCAGGTATTGAAGCGACCTGCACCGTGCCCAGCTGATTGATGATGACTGGCGCCGCCAGCTTGCCGCCTGATGGCGCTCCAGGGGGCGGGGTGACCGTGACTTTACCGATCTGGTCCAGGCTGGTCAGCGACCCGGAGACCTGGAGCGGGATGATCGCGGACCCTTGCTTGAGGGAGCCTACCGACTGCACGATGCTCGCCTGCTGAAGGGCCGCGGCTACCTGGGTGACGGTTAAGCCGTGGGCCGCCAGCTTGGTGGGATCGACTGTGACGTCCACCTCGTCGGTCGGAGCGCCGGTCAAAACAACCGAGGAAACACCACTTAGGCCCTTCAACTTTGGCAGGGCCTGCGCCCGCAGTTGGCCGGCGAGGTCGCCAAGCGGCTCGTTGGCGGAGATTGCGTACTCGAGAATCGGAAGGCTGTTGGTCGAGAAAGTCTGGACACTCGACGACGTGGCCTGCGGAGGTAGCAGCTGACGGATCCTCGCCAGGGCGCTGTTGACGTCCTGCTCAGCCGACTTGAGGTCGGTGCCGTCCCGAAACAGGACTATCACCAGCGACGCGCCCTGACTCGAAGTGGATTGCACCGTGTCCGTACCGGTCACGCCCTGCATCGCGTTCACAACCGGCACGCTGACCTGCTGGTCGACGATCTCTGGCGAAGCGCCCGGGTACGGGGTGATGACAATCACGGCCGGAACGGAGATGTCGGGGAGTAGGTCTTGCTGTACCTGGGTGGCAGCAAATATGCCGGCACCGAAGAGCAGTGCCATCCCAAGGAGGACTACGACTCCGAGGCGAAGCGAAAGGCGGGTTATAAACGCCACCTGGGTCAGCTCCCTTCCTGGTCGCTGCTGAGGTTACGGACCAGCAGCAGACAAAGGTGGCGAAGTTGGACCAGCTGGTCCCCGGTGAACCCTTCCGCGACAGCGGCCTGCTTCGTCATTGCATCCCTGCGCATGGCGTTGATGCGCTCGAGACCCGCCTCCGTGATGACGGCTTGGACCGAGCGGCGGTCTGCGGGGTCAGGAACGCGCTTGACCAAGCCGTCCCGTTCCAGGACGTCGATGATGTCGGTCATCGTTCTCGGCGTCACATCCATGCCCTCGGCGAGCGCTCCCAGCGGTAGCTGGCGGCTCGGGCGGTGGCAAAGGCGCGTGAGTACGCGCAGGCGGCTCTCCGAGAGACCGTGGCCTTCGGCGAAACGCTCCATCGCGTCATGGATCCGCTTCGCCGCCAGCCGCAGAGCGGCCAAAGCCTCGAAAACCTCGACCGATCCCTCGCCGCCAGTTTCGAGCACAGCACGTCGCATGGCCGCGTCATAGAGGTATCCAGAGCGGTCGACCGTGAGGTCTCCGTGCGTCGGAGGAGCGTGGAGCCTAATATCGGGTTTCCCCATAGTGAGGACACTCACTATAGTAGGTTGACAAGTGGCCTCAACAGAATTGCTCGCGATCATTCCGCCGGTTGGTAGGTAAGAAATGAACATCGCCCTGTGGGTCCTGCAAGTCTTGTTAGGACTTTTCTTCGTCTTCCATTCCTTCGTCATGCTCCGACCGTCGCCGGGCGGGATGAAGTACATCCTGGAAATGCCCGCCGGCCTGCGGCTGTTCGCGGGTATCGCCGAGGGACTGGCTGGCCTGGCGTTGGTCATCCCACCGCTGGTCCGCGTCCTAACCTGGCTGACGCCGCTGGCAGCGGCCGGCCTGGTCCTGCTCATGCTGGGCGCGATCGTCTTTCACGTTCAACGTCGCGAGTACCCGAACGTCGGCTTCAACGCCGTTCTGGGGTTGCTCGCCGCGGTCATCGCCTGGGGCCGCTTCGGGCCCTACCCCTTTTAGCCCCGTGATTTGCAAAGGAGTACTCAGATGGGCATCTGGAAGTTCGACCCATACCACACCCAGGTCGAGTTCTCAGCCAAGCACCT
>VBGO01000357.1 GCA_005882525.1 Chloroflexota bacterium | reverse complement strand
GAGGTGTGGGAGGCGGGGCGCTACTTCGCGACCGGCGAGGTTCCAGGGCCGTTGGGTTCCGCCCACCAGACCTCGGCGCCCTACCAGGCGGTCCGCGCCGCCGATGGCTACTTCACTGTCGGCGCCACCACTCCGCGCAACTGGCGGTCATTCTGCGATGTGCTCGACCATCCGGAGTGGGCGAGCCAGGAGCGGTTCAAGGACAACCCCTCGCGTCACGCGCGCCGAGACGTCCTGATCCCGATGATCGAACACGTGACGTCGCGCAAGCCGCGGGCCTACTGGGTGTCCCTGCTGCAGCAAGCGGGCGTGCCCTGCGCCGAGATCCAGACCTACGATCAGGTCTTCAACGACCCGCAGCTTCAGGCCCGCGACTTCTTCTGGAAGGGGCGGCATTCGAAGCTCGGCGACGTCGAGCAGATCGGCTCCCCGATCCATTTCTCGGACACGCCAGTACGGCAGGGCTGGGCCGGACCGGGGCTTGGGGAGCACACTTCGGAGGTGGTGCGGGCTCTCGGGAGGACGGATGCCGAGATCTCGGAGCTCAAGGCAAAGGGGATCCTGGGCGGGATATGAACGAAGACACTGTCGGGCGGGTTGAGCCGGAGCTGCTCGAGGAGCGCCGCGGGGACTCGGGCGAGATTCTCTGGCTGACGCTCAACCGCCCGCGAGCGCGCAACGCGCTCACGTTCCCCATGTATGAGCGGATCGGCGAGGTCTGCCTCGAGGTCAACGCCGACCCATCCGTGCGGACGGTTGTGTTCACAGGCGCCGGTGGGCGCGCGTTTGCCGCTGGCACCGACATCTCGCAGTTTCGCGCCTTCGACAAGGAGGAAGACGCGCTCGCCTACGAGGAGCGGATGGACCGCGTGCTGGGTGCTCTGGAAAGCGTGCGGGTTCCGACGATCGCTGCCATCGCCGGGGCGTGCACCGGCGGTGGTGCCGGCATCGCCGCCGCATGTGACCTTCGCATCTGCACGCCGTCGCTGAAATTCGGTTTCCCGATCGCCCGGACGGTTGGGAACACGCTCTCGATGGCCAACTTCGCGCGCCTGACGATGCTGATCGGTGCCGGCCGCGTCAAGGATTTGATCTTCATGGCTCGGCTGGTGGGCGCTGACGAGGCGGCAGCGATTGGGCTGGTGAATGAGGTCGTCCCATCCGAAGAGGCGCTGGAGCCGCGGGTCATGGAGATATGCTCCATCGTCTCCACAAATGCACCGCTCACGCAGGAGACGGCCAAGGAGGCGCTCCGCCGCATCCGCGTTCAGATGACGCCGCCGGACGGGGGTGCGGACCTGCTGATAAAGGCCTACATGAGCGAAGATTTCCGGGAGGGGATAGAAGCGTTCTTCGCGAAGCGCCCCGCACGGTGGAAGGGCCGCTGAAGTCTGGGCCTCCCAACAGTGAGGAGGTCGCAATCGTCAAGGCCGTCAGCGGTTGCCTGATACCAGGGGCTGTTTCGTCCATTGCGGCAACGCCGGCGGCAAACCGCGGAGTTGTACACCTGACTATCTGGTTCGGGTGAGTTGCCCCATGCTTTTGGCAACGACCGATCTTTCAGGGAGGCCGAACCATGACACAGGGCAACGTCGGAGATCGCGTGATTGTTGAATCGGAACGGACGGGGCGGTCGGCACGCGAAGGTGAGATCATCGAGGTGCTCGCTACCGGCGAGTTGACCCACTTCCGAGTTCGGTGGAACGACGGTCACGAGAGCACAGTCTTTCCAGGCCCGGGCACCATCAGCATCATCCCCAAAGGAACCAGAGTTGGGCTGCCCTGAGACTTGCTACGTTCCGATTGATTCCCACCTTTTCGAAGCGGCGGATGAAAAGGCCCCGCAACCTCGGTGGCGGGCCTGATTGGGTCGAGGCGCTATCGGCGGGAGGCGGTAGCGGCACCCGGCTTTGCAAATCCGGCGGCAGCTTGCTTGGCCTTGCGGAGCATCGCCACGGCTTCGTCCATGGTGATCAGCCTGGTCGTATGAACCCCGGTGACCCCAGAGCTGCTTACAGCCAGGCTGGCGGCACCGGCCGCCTCGTGGACCACTCATAAAGCCGTGCCGACGGTCGCGCGGGTCCTTATAGATATGCCCAAGATATGTGCCGAGCTGTCGACTCGCTGGTTGTTGCCGATAAGGCGGTACTTAGCGCGAGCGACGCCTGACCGACGCGCTTTTCCATGCGCGGGGACTGATCGACACGCTGTTGAGGCCAGAGCAGCCGTCTCGGACAGTTCGGCGAGTGAGAGGAAACGGAAGAGGTAAGCGGGCCGCTCGGCACTTCCGCCATGTCAGCTCACAGATGCAACGGGCTGGGGAGCGGTCCGCTGTCCCCACCATACGCTCTCAACTTCGGAACGCAAGCTCCAAGAAGTAGCCGCGACCTCAGATGAGACCCTCGCCTAGCCGCTCGGGTAGCAGCCACACGATCGCGCAGGTCTCCCATCAGACGCCTTCCGGTCGATGGAGGAGAAACCATCTCGCGCGTCCCTTGCGTTCGCACCCGCTCGGCGGAACTCATGTCCAATCGATTGCTATCGATAACCTCTGACATCACCATCGTGGGGCTGAAGCAGAAATGCTCTACAAACGGACCTGCCGCGATTGTGCCGATGCCGATGCCGGCGGCACAAGCTGCGCTAGAGCGAATACGGGCACGGGAGCCAATCTTGCGGGCGCAGCGCCCTCGTCTCACCTGATTCCACTCCGCTAATGCCTCGCTGACTTAGACCGTAGGACGGCCCATAAGTGCCGTACCCCGGACGGCGGATAATCCGAAATCGACATCCAACACACCAGACTTGGGCGGACGGGGCTGAAGGTTTCGCGGCTGTGCCTCGGGACCATGACCTTCGGCCTGCAGATCGACGAAGTGGCATCCAGGTCCGTCCTTGATCGCGCGGCCGAAGGCGGGATCACCTTCCTCGACACGGCCGACGTCTATCCACTTGGCGGCGTCGTCGACCTGGCCGGCGCGACTGAGGACATCCTCGGCCGCTGGCTCAAGGGCAAGCGTCACCAGTTCGTCCTCGCCACCAAATGTTTTGGCCGCACCGGCCCGCAAGCCTGGGACGTCGGCAATAGTCGCCGCCACATCCTCGACGCAGTCGACGCCTCGCTCCGCAGGCTTG
>VBGO01000349.1 GCA_005882525.1 Chloroflexota bacterium | reverse complement strand
GAGCGCCCAGCGCCCGATCGGTGGAAATTTCAGCGAGCTCCGCGCAGGTGGGCATGTCAGCCGATTTTCACCGCGGGCCGTGTCGTTTTGACCAGGGTGGCGACGGTCCAAACCATCCACACCACTTCGAGCAGTATGCGGATCCAGACGGGACCTATCGGTGACGGGAGCAGGAGCACGCCACTGTCGACTGCTTCCAGAAGGGCGATCACCCCAAGCACCACGCTGAGCACGTCAAGCCTCGGCGACGCGACCAATCGAGACGCCAGGATCCACGCGATTCCCAGCAGCGCGACGCCAGGCGCTGTCACGTAGTAGAGCTGCTCGACCGACGAGAGGAGCAGGAGGGCTGAACCCAAAATTCCCCCGATCGCCGCCCCGACACCCGTCGCGCCCGGTCGGCTGCTTCGCCTCAACAGCCACCCAAAACAGAGCACCAGCGCGACGAGCTGCAGAGCCGGAAAGACAGTCTGGATGGTTGCCGTGGGGGAGAACACACTCGGGCGTGCGCGCGTGTCAAACCAATCGCATCCGGCCGGCAGTGTCTGCGTCGCGAGGTCGTAAGCGCCGCAGTCGACGAACAGGACGAGCACGTTGGGGTCGGCGAGGAGCCGGCCGACACCTCCAGATGGGCAGCCGGGCAGCGTCATCGGTTCGACCACATCCGCGCCCGTGGCCTGCCAGCAGTTGCCGGACCCCTGGCCGTCCCAGAAGTAGTCGATCCCGTTGGGCAGGTGCTCGCCGCCAGGCCCAACGCCCATGTGATTGGCGAGGTATCGGTTGTGATGCGAGGTCTCCTCCTGGGCGGCCAATTCGCTGTCGCCTCGCGAAAGGCCAGGCACCCATGCCTGGACGAAGCCGACCTTCCAGTTGTCGTAGACCCAGTTGTCCCGGAAGAGGTTGTAGTTCCCGCCGATGACCAGGACGCCCGCGCCCACCGGGACGCCCACCGCCGGGCACACAACCCCCTTCTCGATGCCGCGCAATAGATAAGGTCGCGCGCAGGTCCCGTCCCGGACGTAGCCGTAGAAGTTGGAGTTGTTGCTGTGGATCAGGTTGCGCTCGAACAGCGCATGGTTTTGCGGCAGGCCGGGGTGGTTTGGAAACAAGCTGTCCATCGAGGCGCCGCTCGTGTTGTGGTCGAGCTCGTTGTCGTGGACCCAGACCGAGTCGCCTCCAGTGCCGGAATATCCGAGCAGGTTGTCGTGGCTGTGGCAGCCTGTCACTTCGATCGCGTATCGAGACACGTCGAAGCCGCGATCGCGGTTGATGTCGGACGTGCCGCCGGGGTAGATGCCGGAGTCGCCGTTTCCATACGCCTCGCATTTCGTGAACAGGCCGTGGTCGGAGGCAAAGGAGAGAAACCCGTACTCGGTGTTCCAGCGGCCGACGACGTGATCGACGGCAAAGCCATCCGCTTCGATCACGTAGACCGCGTTGAAGGTGGATCTCTGGGCGATGAAATTGCGCAGGTAAAGGCCGTCGGTCCGATCACCTCGGATCACGTTGAGCTTCTGGAACTGCGCGTCAAAGATCACATCGGAGGGCGACGCGCCGGTGCCCTCGATCTGGAGGCCCTTGAGGCCGAAGATGCCGACCAGGTTCTGCTGGTGCGGGCAGCTCTTCTGCTGCTCGTAGGTCAGGATCTGGTAGCCGGCCGCCTTGATCGTCGTCGCGGGCAGGTGGTAGCAGGAGTCGGTCTCGTGGGCGAGGCTCGGTTGCTCCAGATAGATGCCGGGCAGGACGAGAATCGTCGTCCCGGGTCCGCTGACATGGTCGACCGCCGCCTGCAGGTCGCGGTACCCACGCCGAAGGCACTCGAGATACAGCTGGCGGTTGTAATCCTGCAAGGCGGGGGGGAACCCTGCGATTCGGTTGGCGAAGTCGGCGTCATCGTTCTTGCAGACCACGAGATGGGAACCGGACGTGCGATAGACGGGCACGTGGCCCGTGCCGTCGGGGAACTGGGTCGGGCGCTCGTAGTGTGAGAACGCGACCACCGGCCACAACGCAAGGGCGGCAGCGCCGAAAAGAACAAGCCGGCGCAACGACAACTACGCGTGCAGGTCCATGTCCACGCCGGGCGGTACCCAGGCATAGAACTCGAGAGGCACGACCTCTTTGAATCCAAGGTTCGCACACACGGGCGCAGAGGTTCCGCGCACGGCCTGGATCACGGCCGCATCGGCCCCGGCCGCCCGCGCGTCGGCCAATCGCCGCGCGACCAGCGAGGTGTAAATCCCGCGCCCACGCAGGTCGCTCACCGTCGCCACCCCGCCCAACAGCACGATCGACGTCCCGGGGACGAAGACGAGGTTGCCGAAGGCGACCGGGCCGTCGTGACCGGGCAGGAACGCGTGGTACATCTCGAACCGAAAAGGCCTGGGG